>JAGLHE010000038.1 GCA_023143685.1 Candidatus Omnitrophota bacterium | reverse complement strand
CATTTTGGTATTAACAAACAGCAAGAAATTATCCGTTTGATTTATGAAATCGCGAAACGCGAACAATGTTGTTTTGATGATGTTATCCCGGAAAAATTAAAAAATGAACGTTCGTTTCCTGCCCTAAAGCGATATCTCTTAAAACGACGATTCCCCAATTTTTCACCGCAAGAGCGTGAATCTTTCCACTTGTTGTCGAAACTTAAGCTTGACCCTGATGCACGTGTTAATGTGTACCCCACACTTGATATTAATCCAAAAACTTTTTATATCGAAAAGGCTGTTCAGGAATCAAGCCTTGTTCAGCGTTTGAAGAAAAAATTTCCTCGAACTAATTGCGTTCTTATCCCCTCGTATAAAGAATATATCGCTGACAAGAAATATTCTTTGGCAGATTACAATAATCGTCTGGATCAGTTTTTTATTGTACGTCAGGATTATGATCATTTGATGCCCTGCCCATGTTCAGCAGCTTCTTTGGGCTGTGGTTATCACATCCTTAATATAGGGCAAGGCTGTGTTTTTGAGTGTACCTACTGTTATTTACAGGGATATATTAATTCTCCAGGAATTGTTTTACCGTCTAATATTGAAGATTTTTTTGATGCCTTTCGAAAGCTTGAAATAAAGCCCGGTAGGGTGGGAAGTGGGCAATTTACCGATTCTCTTGTTTTTGATCATTTAACTGAATTTAGTCCATTGATTGTTGATTTTTTTAGAGGATACCCGCAGGTTCAATTCGAGTTTAAGACGAAAAGTAAAAATATTGAGAATTTACTTGGAATTCCTTCTGCGGGAAATATTGTTGTGGGATGGTCTCTCAATCCCCAGAAAATTATTGATACAACAGAGTTGTATGCTGCATCTTTGTCCGAAAGGCTATCTGCGGCTCAACAGTGTGCGCGAGCAGGATATCAAGTGGCTTTTCATTTTGATCCTATTGTTTTTTATGATGGCTGGGAGCAGGATTATCAGGAGCTTGTTGAGCAGTTGTTTTCTTCTGTTGAGGCGCGACAAATTGCGTGGATTAGTTTAGGCGCTTTGCGGATGACGCCGGCCTTAAAAAAAACAATTGAAACACGATTTCCTGAGAATAAAATCCTGGATGGCGAGCTATTGCCGGGATATGACGGAAAATTCAGATACAGCAAAGAGCTCAGGAAGAATATTTATTCAAAAATGGGAGGATGGCTGCGTTCGTTTAGCCCAAGGGGGCATGTCTATCTATGCATGGAAGAGGAGGAAGTGGTTTTGAGTTGTAAGAAATCCCGCATCATTTAAATGCGCACGTCCTGTATAAAAATATCATAACCCTTGACAAGTATGTATATTCCCTATAGACTTTTCTCGAAATTTTAAAGACCCCAATGCGCAATGCAAAGGCAGTAGCGACTTTTATTATATTATATTTAAACATAGGAAATAATTTTGAGTGAGAACGTAATTTTTTTGTTTATCGGTGGGATCGGTTTCTTTTTTTATGGCATGAAAACAATGTCAGACGGCTTAAAAAAAGTCGCTGGCGATCGTCTTAAAGCAATTCTTCATGGTGTCACAAAATTTCCTGTTGTCGGCATTCTTATGGGAGCGTTGGTGACATGTCTGTTACAGTCTTCAAGCGCGACAACTGTTATGGTGGTTGGGTTTGTTAACGCCGGGCTTCTGGCGTTAAAACAAGCCATTAGTATTGTTATTGGTGCAAACATCGGAACAACTTTCACGGCCTGGCTTGTATCTTCAATGTCTGTTTTTAAAGTTACCCATTATGCGTTGCCAGCTGTTGGGGTAGGATTTTTTATTACTTGTTTAGCAAAAACACGCAGATCAAAATCATGGGGTGAGGTGTTGCTGGGATTTGGTATGTTGTTTATCGGGTTGAGTTTCATGAAAGATGCTTTCGACCCGTTAAAAGAAAGTCAAGTGGCTAACGATGTTTTTATCATGTTTAGTAATAGTCCCATGTTAGGTTTACTTGTCGGGATTGTTTTTACTGTTCTTTTGCAAAGTTCGAGTGCCACTATCGCTATCTTGCAGGTTCTTGCGTTTAATGGGTTAATCAGTTTTTCTGCCGCTATTCCGATCCTTTTGGGGGATAACATCGGGACGACTATCACCGCGCAAATGGCTTCATTAGGAGCAAACATTAATGCACGTCGTACAGCTATGGCGCATACGTTTTTTAACGTCATAGGCGCGGCGTATATGTTGATTTTTATCTATACCGGATGGTATGTTGAATTTGTTGATTTTATTATTCCCGGCGAAATCACTTTGAAAAATGTTATGTTTTATATCGCGGTCGCTCATAGCGTCTTTAATGTTACGAACGCGTTTGTTTTCTTGCCATTTATCGGATGGTTAGAGAAAGTAAGTATTTGGCTTGTTCCAAAAAAAGAAGGGGCCATTGAGATTGGAACACAATATTTGGAAAAACATCTTCTTGAGACGCCGGCTTTAGCCATGCAGCAGGCGCGCAATGAAGTTATGTATATGCTGGATGTCGCGACAAAAGCCGCTTCATGCGCAGCCGAAGGATTTTTGGAAAATGATGAAAATCGTGTCGCTAAAGTGACAAAGTATGAAGATGCTACGGATAATTTGCAGTCGGAAATCACACAATATGTCGTTGACCTTTCGCAGCGTGAGCTTTCTAAAGAGGCTTCCCAGGAGATACCGGTTCTTATTCATAATGTCAATGATATCGAACGGATTGGTGATCATTCCCAGAATATCGCAGAACTTGCGCATGTTAAGATTGATGAAAAAATTGTTTTTTCAGATGATGCCGTGGTCGAGTTGCAGGAAATGTGGCAAGAAGTCCATTGTATGTTGACAGAAACCAGCAAAGCGCTTCATGATAATGATACAGACATTGCAAAACGAATTCTTGAAAGGGAAGAGCGTGTAAATGAATTGCAAATAAAGCTAAAAGAGTCACACATTGATCGTTTAAATAAAGGTGTTTGTACTTTAAATTCTAATTTTTCTTTTTTGGATTTTATCGACAATCTTGAAAAGATAGCCGATCATCTTACCAATATCGCGCAAGGGATTATCGGGCATATGCAGTGGTCCGGATATAAAAAAGAATCTGTTGTTGAAGGTTCTTGAGCTGTTTTTTTGCTTTTCAGGCATGATATTCTCACCCATTTTTGTTGACCATCCGATGGTGTTTCAGTATAATCGAAATGTTTCCACGAAAATATTTAATAGTATAGGAATTTCAAAGACCCCAAACGAAATTCCTATACGGCCATAAAATAGATGCGAGCAAACAAAAATATCAAGCGAGCTTATTTTAAAAAGAAATTATGAAATTTATTAGCTTAATAGTTGGCGGGGCCTTAGGCACAATGGCCAGGTACCTTATGTCCGGGTTTGTGTATCAGGTGTGCGGGACACAATTTCCGTATGGAACGCTTGTGGTTAATTTGACAGGGTGTTTGATCTTAGGCTTTCTGGCTGCCCTGACAGGAGACAAATTTATTTTAGGCCCACAGGCTAAATTGTTGCTAATGGTCGGATTTTGTGGGGCGTTTACGACATTTTCAACTTTTATGTTCGAAACTGCAAATTTGATTAAGGATGGTGAAACTTTAAGAGCTTTTTTGAACGTAATTGTTAGTGTTGTCGTCGGATTCATTGTCTTTCGTGTGGGGGTTTTTCTTGGTGACATTCTTTAATTTAGGCAAGGAGATTTTAATATGAAAATTTCAAAAGAAGGACAATTGTTGCGTATTTTTATCGGGGAGGCGGATAAGTGGCAGGGCAAACCTTTGTATAAAGCTATTGTGAACCTTGCGCGTGAAAAGAAAATGGCTGGTGCAACCGCGATCAAAGGTTTTTTGGGTTTTGGATGTAAAAGTCATATGCACACGGCAAATCTTTTGCGTTTGTCAGAGGACTTGCCGATAATTATCGAGATTGTTGATAGCCAGGAAAAAATAAAAGATTTTTTACCATATTTAGATGGGATGGTTAATGAAGGTCTTGTTACGCTTGAGCGTAGCGATGTTATTGTATACCGTGGGGATGAATAAAGATTAAAGAATGAGAAGCGAGTAATGACGGGCATGGAAAAAATATCGTCAAAGATTCAAACATTTTCAGAATATATTTGCCAGGCATCAAATATTGTTGTTTTTACCGGTGCGGGAATTTCTACAGAAAGCGGAATCAGCGATTATCGAAGTAAAGGTGGAATTTGGGAGCGATTTGTTCCTGTTACGATTCAGGAGTTTTTGGCATCAGAGGAAAAGCGAAAGATTTATTGGCAGCGAAAATTAGAACTTTTTGAGACATTTGGGGATGCTAAGCCAAATCAAGGACATTATATGATTGTTCGGCTTGAGAAGATGGGAAAACTTAAAGGGATTATTACGCAAAACATTGATGGCCTCCACCAGCTAGCCGGAAGCTGTGGAGATAAAATTTTAGAAATTCATGGTTCCAATCGTGAAACCATCTGTTTGTCTTGCGGTGATTTGAGGCCGTGGGAGGATGTTTATAAAAGGCTTAAATCCGGCGAGGAAGTCCCCTTGTGCTTAAAGTGTAAGGGATTTCTTAAGCCAAACACCATTTCGTTTGGGCAAGCGTTAGACCAGGATGTGTTGCGCGAATCTATGGAGTGGGCATCACAATGTGATTTGATGCTGGCGATTGGTTCGACTTTAGTTGTTGAACCTGCGGCGTCTCTTCCACGTATTGCCAAGCAGAATGGCGCTAAGTTGGTGATCATCACTCTGTCGGAAACACCATTGGACGCGATCGCTGATTTAAAAATTTCAGCAGGAATCGGCGAGACTTTGTCGGCTGCACTAAACAGGCGTGATTAAAATTATGACACCAACTCAACAAACAATTTTGAAAGTCAAGGCTGTTATCTTTGATATGGATGGGGTTATTACCGATACGATGCCATTTCATTTTCAGGCTTGGCAGAAAGTGCTTCTCGATGAGGGGATAGAGGCAACCCACTTAGATATTTATAGCCGGGAGGGGCAGAGGGGTATAACGAGTGTTGAGGAAATTTTTACGAGTTATGAGGTGCCATTCACAGAAGAAAAAGCAAGAGAAATTCTTTTTAAAAAAGAGGAGCTGTTTAAGCAGATCGTTAAGACACAGTTTATACCAGGCTCATTGGACTTTTTGAAGGATTTAACGCGCAGGGGAATAACGTTAGCTTTGGTCACTGGAACCGCACGCCATGAGGTCTTGGAAATTTTACCAGAGGATGTTGTGAAGCTGTTTAAGGTGATTGTCACGGGGACAGATATCCAAAACGGCAAGCCGGATCCGGAGCCGTATCTTTTGGCTTTGGATAAGTTGAAGATTCAACCAGAGGATGCTGTTGTGATTGAAAACGCGCCTTTCGGAATTAAATCAGCAAAAACAGCAGGGCTTAAATGCATTGCGATTGCAACTTCTTTGCCTGAAAAATATCTTTGCGAGGCGAACCAGGTTTTTTCCTCAATAAAGGACATGCGAGAACAGCACCGTTTTACAGAAATGGGGTATTGAAAAGAATAAAAATGGAAAGAAAGAAATGAAGAAACGATCCTGCCCAAAAGTTTTTCTTTTTTATAAGGAAAGCGCGTATAAACATCATTTTAAAACTCGTAAAAAGTTTGAGATTTCTGAGGTTGATGAAAAAATTGCTGCGCGTTTTAAGAACACGCATGAACAGCATTATAGGGCTTTGTCTGAGGTTGAAGGTATACTCCGAAAATATAAAATCACCTATGCTAAATCCGTGCGCGGGAAGAAAGTTGATTTTTCAGGATACGATCTTGTTATTTCAGTTGGTGGCGATGGAACTGTTTTAGAGGCAGCGCGAGGGGTGGTGTCGCAGAAAATCTTAGGAGTGAACTCTGATCCAAAATGGAGCATCGGGCGATTTTGTGCGGCAACCGCAAAGACTTTTCCGGAATTTCTGGAAGGATTTCTTCATGGCAAAAGTAAGGAAAAAAGACTTCAACGTATTCGTTTGCGGATCGAAAGTGATTTATCAACGGTGGATGTCAATATTTTGAACGATCTGCTCATTTGTCATCGTAACCCCGCGGCAATGAGCCGGTATTATTTAAAAATCAACCAGCATAAAGAAGAGCAGCGAAGTTCTGGTGTCTGGATTGCAACTGCTGTGGGCTCAACAGGTGCAATCCATTCCGCCGGCGGACCGGTTTTGCCTTTGACAAGCAAGAAAATGCAATATCATCCCCGGGAGTTGCACTATAGCCAACAATTGCATAACAAATTAAAAGGTGGCGTTGTAATGGCTCCAAAATCGTTTGAGGTAACCTCCCTTATGCGGGAAGGGATGATTTATGTCGATGGCTCACATTTACGATTTTCGTTTCATTTTGGCGCTAAAGCAATCATCTCGCAATCTTCCCAGCCGCTTCGTATCATAGGTCTTTAAAACGCGTTTATTGCATACGCAAATAGAGAATCAAACGAGCAACCGGAACAAAAAGAATCTAATTTTATCAAATAAATTTTATTAATATAACTTCTTGCGTTGCCTTTAAGCAATGGTATATTTATATAAGAACTTCGGGGGGTCTCTTCCGATAGAAAAATAATCATCTCTAATTTATAGTATAGTCTTTCAAAGACCCCAAACGGAATTCCTACACGGGCAGAAAATAGTTGCGAGCAACCAAAATATCAAGCGAGCTTATTTTATGAGTTCTGATAACAAGAAAAAACATGTTTTCGAGGCGCCGGCATTAGACCTTTTTGATGGGACTGAAATGTTGGTCGGTTTCTCCAGGGAGGGACAAAGACACCTGATTTCTGCCCGCAATTCTCTTTTAGTTCTGGAATCGGTTCCCACGGATAAAGAATCCATTGAAAACATTTTTAAAACATTCCATACTATCCGCGGTTTGGCTGATTTTCTCGAGTTAGAAGATATTTGCTATTTAACAAATACAGCACAATCAATGTTAGATATGGCGCGTAAGGATCAATTGGCCTTTGCTGGTGATGTTGCGGTTTTGACCACACAGGCTGTAGGTGATTTGCAGAAACTTTTGGAGCTTCTCGATGATCAGATCGCGAATGATGGAAAATCGGATAAGCCATACCTTGATACGAGTGAATTGATACATAATATTGAAAATGTCATAAGCCTTAAACCTGTCAGTTTGACTATAGCTAAAAAAATGGATCAAGTTATCCCTGCTTTAATCAGTATCGAACCGCGCGCGTCTTTATATACAAAACTTAATGAAAAAGTGAAAGGTGAAGAAGCTGCTGTCTCCATTGATGCTCAGGAATTAAAAGCGTTTTTGGATGATTTTAATAATATTCAAAATCGCTTAATGGAAACACAGAGTAAATTGCAGGAACGTCAACGGGAACTCATAAAAGAACGAGAACTAGCCATTAAGCTTACACAGCAGGCTCAGAATGAGGCGCGTGCGAAAAGTGAGTATTTGGCAAATATGTCGCATGAGATTCGTACGCTTATTAATGCCATTTTAGGGTTTACGGCGGTATTGCTCGAGGGGCGTGTTTCTGATAAGCAAAAAGCACATTTGGATACGATTATTTTGAGTGGGAAAATGTTGCTTGAAATTGTTAATAATATTTTAGATTTTTCAAAGGTTGAATCCGGGAAACTGAAGCTCGAACATATTGAATTTAATTTTGAACACATAATAAGCGAAGTTTTTAGAATTATCAGAACACGATTAAACGCTAAGCCAATAAATCTATATTTTGAAATTGAAGAGGGAGTCCCGTTAAATTATTTAGGTGATCCTACCCGGTTAAAGCAGGTTTTTATTAATTTGATCGATAATGCGATTAAATTTACTGAAGAGGGCGAGATAGGGATGACCGTTGCGTTTGATAAAGAGGCAGAAGATTCTTATGGTGAGGGAGTCTTGCGTTTTGTTGTTCAGGACACAGGGATAGGGATCCCGGAAGACAAGAAAAATCATGTTTTTGAGTCTTTTTCCCAGGCGAGTGATTCGACGACACGTATGTATGGGGGAACAGGGCTGGGGCTAGCGTTGTGTAAGAACTTTATTGAAAAAATGGGTGGAAAGATATGGATTGAATCGGAGATGGGGAATGGGACACAATTTATTTTTAATCTTAATTTAGAAAAAAGCAAAACCGAGGATCAGGAAGAAGCTGTTGTGACGTTTGATGGCAATGAAGTTATGATTATTGAGGGGCATCAAAAAACTGTTGATAAGCTGAGGGCTTTGTGTAAGAAAATGCATTTGACGATTTTGAATATTTCGAACAGTGCAAAGCAAGCTTCCGAATATCTTGGTGAGCTAACTAAGAAAAACCAGACCCTTCCCAAAGTTGTTTTTATTGACACGATGTTGCCAAATAAAGAAGGGTTTATGCTAGCGTATAAGATTAAGCAGCGGGAGCAATATAAAACAATTAATTTGGTGTCGGTCTCTTCAGATGTCAAATTAGAAATGTCCTCGGAGTCTGAGGATGCGGGGTTTGATTTGTCATTGGTAAAACCCATTATCTGCGATGAATTTGCGGAAGTTATGCAGCGCCTTATCGGGGAGTTGCCCGCAGAACGTCGTGTTATTACCGCCAGCATGTTAGATAAAATCTCCTGTGAAGGCTTGCATGTTCTTGTTGTCGAGGATAGCCTGCCAAACCAGGAATTATTAAAGGTGCATTTTGAGTCATTGGGGTGTATTTGTGATTATGCTTCTAACGGGCAAGAAGCGCTTGAATGCCTCGAAGGAAATATGTATGATATCTGTTTTATGGATCTTCAGATGCCGCTCATGGGTGGCCTGCAGGCGGCCAAAGCTATCCGTCAAGAGCTTGGATTAACTCTGCCGATTGTGGCGTTAACTGCTGCGGAGATCCAGGAGGAAAAGGAAAAGTGTTTTGAGAGTGGGATGAATGATTATTTATCCAAGCCGTTTGGTTTGAATGAATTGAAGGCAAAGATTGTGCAATGCACAAATATGTGAACCCCTGATTTTGATTAAATATTTTCAGCCGGCCATCCTGAATTATGTCGGGTAAGAGGCTTGAATTTGAGATAAAAATAATAGAAGGTTTATAAAATGGCTGAAGGTAAAATTCTTGTTGTTGATGATTCAGATTTGGAACGTGAATTGCTGATTGAGGTTTTGAAAGGGGCAGGGGTGCGGAATGAATTCTTGCAGGCAAAATCAGGAGAAGAAGCCATCCAGCTTTTAGGAAGCCGTTACAAAGAGATTTGTTTGATTTTGTTGGACTGGCAGATGCCAGAGATGTCCGGGCTTGAATTTATGCGGGCGGTAGTTAATGTTCCAGCTGTTGCTCAAAAGTCGATCATCATGGTTACAGCATCCGGAACGGAAACAGATAGGCAGACAGCAAGTGATGCAAACCCGAACCTTGCGGGATATGTTGTTAAACCCTATTCTCCGGAATCACTTTGTGAAGCAATTCATTCATTTGTTAATATACAACCATAATGTTTACTTATTCTAAAGGAATGCGTGTGTATGGAAAATAAAATAGAGGGAGTGTCAGAGAATCAGCCTGAGCATAAAGCATTTGATTTTGAAAAGAATAGTGCGGAGCTTAGTATAAGCACAGATATTTATATAAAAATTTTATCTAAAGCTGTTGGTCAAACTGTCGGAGATTTAGAGTTTTTGGATGACGCGTTAGCGCAAGATGATTTTGTGAACGCACAGAATATTACACATCGATTGAAAGGGGATTATGCGAATATGCGGATTATGAGTCTTTCGAACAGCGCAAAACAAATGAATGACAACATTCGTTCAACTCCAGATAAGGAAATTATTTTAAGCTGGCTGATGAAATTTAAGGCTGCATTTAAACTTTTGCAGGAAAAGTTGGGGGCTGAGTCATAAATTTAAATAAAACAAAGCTAGGATAATAAAAATGAATGAAGCAAATTCTAACGAACCCATAAATATTAATATTGAAGAAGTCAGTCAATCCTTGCGAATTAGACCGGAAGTTTATACGCGAATTGTTTCCAGCTTTGCGAAAACTTTACAGGAACGGTTGCAGGGTTTGAATGATGCTTTAGCAGCAAAAGACTCGACGCGTATGCGAAGAATCCTGCATGAAATTAAGGGCACATCAGGAAATTTACGCCTTGAAAATATAGTAAAAGCTAATGCTGTTTTTCATGAAGCAGTTAAAGCAGAACAGGAACCTCACGAGAAACTTGTTGAGTATTACGAAGTTTTGAAAATAGAATCGGATAAATTATTTGACTATACGAAACAATTTACTGAATAATCTGATGAAAAAGAGAGGGATGTCACGTGTATAAAATTTTAATTGTCGAAGATAATTTTGAGAACCGACAATTGCTTGCCGAAATTTTGCGAGAGGTTGGGGGATGTGATTATGCGTCAACAGGCCAAGAGGCCATCGATGCTTACAACTTGTCTCTGGAAAAAAAAGAACCATATAATTTAATTTTACTGGATATTGAATTGCCCGAAGTAAGTGGCTTGGAAATTTTGGAAAAAATTCGTGAAGGGGAAAAAGCGGTTGGTATTCGGCTTGGTGAAGGAATTTCCATTATTATTGTTACGGCGCATGAAAAGCGATTTCTGGAAGCCTTTGAGAAAGGATGTGATGATTATCTTTTAAAGCCTATAAATACAGATATTTTATTGCAAAAGATTGCTGATGTTTTAGACCGGGTTGATGAGGAAGAAGGCTGATGATTCAGAAGATTTCGACCGTCGGGATTAAGGTTTTTGTTGAAAAAGCAAAGTGTTTGTAATATAATCACTTTGTTTATTTTTTTAAGTAGAAATGCTTGGCTTTAGAATTTTTTGCGCTTAGAACCCGCCTGTTAGCGAATGCGCTGAAGAATATTGATTCCCAAATTGTATTAATACACGTATTTACACCAAATTGAAGGAGAAGAACATGTCTAAAACTGCAACACTTACTGTAAATGGGAAAGTTTATGAACTCCCTATGATTGAAAGTACTATTGGTGACACTGGTATTGATATTAGCAAATTGAGAAGCCAAACGTCTTTTATTACGCTTGATCCGGGCTTTGCGAATACGGGCTCATGCCGCAGTTCTATTACGTATCTTGATGGGGAGAAAGGGGTATTGCGTTATCGCGGAATTCCGATTAAGGAAGTTGCTGAAAAAGCGACGTTTGTTGAAACCGCATATTTGCTAATTTATGGTGAGCTGCCGACCAAAGAACAATTATCTGACTTTTCACACGCTTTTTCACGCCACGCCAATTTGCATGAGGACATGAAGAACTTTTTCCTGGGGTATCCTAACACAGGCCACCCGATGGCCATGCTTTCTGCCATGATTTGTGCTTTATCTGCCTATTATCCGGAATTGTTGAAACCAGAGCCGAGTGATCAGGAAATTGATTTAATGACGATTCAGTTGATGTCAAAAATTCGTACGATTTGTGCCTGTACTTATAAAAAATCGATTGGCGAACCTTTTATATATGCGAGAGAAGATTATGATTATGTGGCTAATTTTTTGCATATGATGTTTTCCACTCCGACTAAGGAATATAAGATTCAGAAGCCAGTTGTAAATGCCCTGCGTACATTGTTGATCCTGCATGGTGATCATGAACAGAATTGTAGTACGTCAACAGTTCGTTTGGTCGGGAGTTCCTGGGCAAATTTGTTCGCATCTATTTCTGCGGGAGTCTGCGCGTTGTGGGGACCGTTGCATGGGGGCGCGAATCAAAAAGTTGTCGAAATGCTTGAGGAAATGCATTCGACTGGCGCAGACATTACGAAATATATTGAACGGGCAAAAGATTCAAATGACCCGTATCGCCTGATGGGTTTTGGGCATCGTGTTTATAAAAATTATGATCCCCGGGCGCGTATCATTAAGTCGAAATGTGATGATCTTTTTAATACATTGGGGGTCCATGACCCATTGCTGGACATCGCTGTAAAGTTGGAAAATGCTGTCTTAAAGGATGACTATTTTAAAGAACGCAAGTTGTACCCTAATGTTGATTTTTACAGTGGGATTATTTATAAAGCTATCGGGATTCCCGCAAATATGTTCCCTGTGCTTTTTGCGATTGGTCGATTGCCAGGCTGGATCGCGCATTGGCGAGAAATGAAAGCTAGCAAGGAAACACGCATCGGCCGGCCGCGTCAGGTTTATACTGGGGAAATTGAACGCGACTTTGTTCCGATTGAGAAAAGAAAATAATTTTTTTGTAGGGGAGGGTTTCAAACCATCCCCTACGATAATGAAAGACAGGGTGACGTGATTCAATCTAGGCCTTTAGTTAAATTGGATAAACCGGCTGCGGTTTTTTTATTTGCCAAAGAACATCTTTCAAAAACAAAGCTTCCCAACGTCGGCGCAGCTTCTTTAGAAAAAGAGATCATATGTGTTTATAAAAATGGTCATTTTAACGGCGACGCCTATCAGATTTTTCCATTAATTTACAAAAAACAAATTGTGATTCTTGCCGGAATCGGTGCAATCAAAAAAGCGAGTCCATCTGTCTTGCGATGCGCAATCCGCCAGGCCATAGTGTCGCCGTATCTTAAAAAATCAAAAGCAATTGAGGTTGTCCCTCATGATGACGAAGAATCAACGATTAAGGCTGTTATAGAAGGTATCTTGATCGGAGGGTATGCGTGGCAGAAATATCAGGCTAAAGGAAAAGACGCTTCGGGAGCGACGTCTGTTTTGGATAAAGCGATCACGGTTGTGACAAAAAGAAAGAAGTTGTGTGACGATTTAAAGTTAATTTGTAATGGTGTGGCCCTGGCCCGTGATCTTGTCAATGATAATGCTGATATAATAACTGCATCTTATTTTGAGAAAACTGTTAAGGCACTCATTAAAGAAGAACAGAACATTTCTGTTGAGATTTTAAACAAAAAACAGCTTCAGGCGAAAGGCTTGAACCTTCACCTGGCGGTCAACAAGGGAAGCAAAAAAGAACCGAAGTTGATTATTGTTAAATATTGCGGCGCGTCAAAGAAAGATAAATATACGGCTCTTGTTGGCAAGGGGATGACCTTCGATACGGGGGGATTGAATCTTAAACCAACCGGGCACATTGAAACGATGCGGTGTGATATGGCTGGCGCAGCGACGGTGCTTGGGGTTTTGAAAAATACCCTCACACTAAAACCGAAAAAAAATATTATTTTTGCCATGGGGCTTGCTGAAAATGCCATTGGTTCAGAATCGTACAAGCCTGGTGATGTGATTAAAAGTTATAACGGCAAGACGGTTGAGATTGCGAATACGGATGCCGAGGGTCGCCTTGTCTTGGCGGATGCGATTTCATATATTGTTAAAAATTATAAACCAGCACGTATCATTGATATTGCAACATTAACAGGGGCATGTGTTGTTGCATTGGGATATGATTATACAGGCTTAATTTCAAATAATGATTCTATGGCTGATCAGCTTAGAAAAGCCGCCGAAGAAACCGATGATATGGTATGGCCGTTGCCGAGTTATCCGGAGCTTGAAAATTATGTGAAATCAGAAATAGCTGATATTCGTAATATTGGCTTACCTAAAGGGGTAGCTGGTACGTTGACCGCTGCTGAATTTTTGAGACAATTTACCGACGATACGCCTTGGGCACATCTGGATATTGCCGGGACCGCGTTTGTTGAGGGTAAATCACGGTCTTATTATGGTTGCGGCGCAACAGGTGCTGGCGTGCGCTTATTGACCTACTATGTGAGAAATGAAAAGAAATAATCCTGTTAAACTTATTTTTTGTTTTTTTACCATTATTTGCGGGTTGTGTCTTTGGAGAGTCGAGCCACAGACATCAGCCGCTGTCAATAATGAAGTTCATGTCATTCAATTAGATGATGATACCATCAATCCCGTAACCGCTGAATATATTGTTTCTGCTATTGATCGCGCCGAAAATCAGGGGGCTGAGTGTCTGATCATCAAGCTGGATACGCCTGGAGGGCTTTTAACTTCCACGCGTTTAATTGTTAAGAAAATTATGAGTGCGCAAGTGCCTGTGGTGGTGTATATTTCACCGAGCGGTTCACGTGCAGGATCCGCGGGTGTATTTATTACATACGCCAGTCATGTTGCTGCGATGGCCCCGTCAACCAATATCGGGGCAGCGCATCCTGTGCAGATGGGTGGACAGAAGGGGCGACAAAGGGATATTTGGGATGGCTTAAAGGAATTGTTAGAGCAGAAAGCAAAAAAGGAAGCAGAAGAAACCACTACGGAACCACAGGTAAAAGAAGAAATAAAGAAAAAAACTGAAGCAGTAGAGGCAGAAGACACGAAAGAAGAAGTTGTCCCGGATGAAGATCCGATGCGTAGTAAGATTTTAAATGATACCATTGCCTTTATTAAGGCCATTGCGAAAAAACGTAACCGCAATCTTGAATGGGCAGTCAAAAGTGTGGTAGAAAGTTCTTCGGTGACGGAAACCGAAGCGCAAGAATTAAACGTGATTGAAATCATCGCAAATAACGAGCATGAGCTTTTAGAAAAGCTTGATGGCCGCGTAGTAATGATCGACGATCAAAAAAAGATTTTAAATACAGCTGGGGCTACGATGCGTTACATTGAGATGGATGCCCGTCAGAAATTTTTTAATATCCTGGCCAACCCTAATATCGCCTATATCCTGATGATTTTAGGATTTTATGGGTTAATGTATGAAGTGACGCATCCTGGAATCGGTGTGCCGGGAATCATGGGCGCGATTTTCCTTATCCTGGCCTTTTTCAGTATGCAGACGCTTCCAACGAATTATGCCGGGCTTGCGTTGGTTATTCTGGGGCTCACATTGTTCATTGCTGAAGCCTTCACCCCTACCTTCGGATTGCTTACATTGGGGGGATTCGTGTGTATGATTTTAGGATCCTTATTGTTATTTGACTCTTCAGTACCGTTGATGAGAGTTTCTTTGTCCTTGATTTTATCATTCACTCTGACAACGGCAGGGATCACGCTGTTTCTTGTCAGAGCTGTTATTCGTGCTCATCGACAAAAAAAGCGCGGAGGAAAAGAGGGGCTTGTTGGCGAAAAAGGTGAGGCGTATAGTGCTTTGACGGCAGGTGAAGAAGGAAAAGTTTATGTCCACGGAGAATTATGGAACGCAATCTCCGATGAGAATATTAAAAAAGGAGAAAAGGTTACGGTCGAAGAAGTCGACAGTATGACCTTAAAAGTTAAGAGGAATTAAAAAAGGAGGTGTGCAATGCCAATGGGTATTTTACTAGCGTTAGTCGGGATATGGCTTTTTAACAGTATCAAGATTGTCAATGAGTATGAACGTGTGGTTATTTTTCGATTAGGACGCGTACTCGGTGTACCGAAAGGCCCGGGATTTATTTTTGTTTTTTGGCCGATTGACCGCGCCGTGATGGTAAGTTTGCGTTTGATTACTCTCGATGTCCCGCCGCAGGATATTATTACCAAAGATAATGTTTCGGCAAAAGTGAACGCGGTTACTTATTTTCGTGTTATGGATCCAATTAAGGCAACGATTGAAGTGCAGAATTTTCAATACGCGACATCACAAATGGCGCAAACAACCTTAAGAAGTGTTTTGGGTGAGTTGGAGCTGGATGAGCTTCTCGCCGAGCGTGAAATGATTAATGAAAAATTGCAAACGATTTTAGACAAGCAAACCGATCCATGGGGGATTAAGGTTTCTAATGTTGAGGTTAAACACGTGGACATTTCCGAAGAGCTGCGCCGGGCTATGGCACGTCAGGCTGAAGCCGAGCGGGAGCGCCGCGCCAAGATTATTGCGGCGGAAGGGGAGTTTCAGGCTGCGGATAAAATTTGTCAGGCAGCAGCGATGATGCAAAAAGAACCGATGGCTTTACAGCTGCGGTATCTGCAAACACTTGTAGAAGTCGGGACGGAGAATAATACAACAACATTGTTCCCAATTCCGATTGATATCATGAAACACTTTACGACAAAGGATAATGGATGAAGGAACGTGTTGAAACCGATAGCTTAGGTGAAGTCAAAGTACCTGCTGATAAGTATTACGGTGCACAGACAGAGCGGTCTAAGATAAATTTTAAAATCGGTAAAGAACGGATGCCGGGGGAGATTGTCCGCGCGTTTGGGATCTTAAAGAAGGCAGCTGCGTTGGTTAACGCGGATTTAGGCACACTCTCCGTCGAAAAAGCGAAGTTGATCGTCAAGGCCGCGGATGAAGTTATTGCTGGAGAACTTGATGAGCATTTCCCCCTTGTAGTTTGGCAGACCGGTAGTGGTACGCAAAGTAATATGAATGTTAATGAAGTAATCTCCAACCGTGCGATTGAATTAGCCGGAGGGGAGATGGGCAGCAAAAAACCTATCCATCCTAATGATGACGTCAACAAAGCACAGTCTTCGAATGATACTTTTCCTACAGCAATGCATATCGCGGCTGTTGAAGAAGTGTGCGATCGTTTGATCCCAAGCATCACACAGCTTCGGGATGCCTTGGCTAAGAAGGCGGAGGCCTTTAATGGTATCATCAAGATCGGACGCACGCATTTGATGGATGCTACCCCATTAACGTTAGGGCAAGAGTTTTCCGGATACGTTCAGCAGCTTACCAATGGCCTTGAACGAATAGAGGCAACATTGCCACGTTTGTATGAGCTGGCGTTAGGGGGAACGGCTGTAGGGACAGGATTAAATACGCATCCTGAATTCGCCCTGCGTTCTGCGGCCAAGATTGCCGAGTTGACCGAAAAGCCGTTTGTGACCGCTCGCAACAAATTTGAGTCGCTCGCAGCGCATGATGCGATGGTAGAGTTGAGTGGCATGTTAAAAACACTGGCAGCATCACTCATGAAAATCGCCAATGATGTGCGTTGGCTCGGTTCCGGGCCTCGCTGCGGGATCGGAGAGTTAAAACTGCCGGTCAATGAGCCTGGAAGTTCAATCATGCCTGGAAAAGTCAACCCTACGCAATCTGAGGCGCTTACGATGGTCTGCGCGCAAGTGATGGGTAATGATGTTACGGTGAATATAGGGGGGCTAAGCGGCAATTTTGAGCTTAACGTGTTTAAGCCGGTTATTATCTATAATGTTCTTCAATCGATCCGCCTGATTTCCGACGGCTGTGTCAGTTTTATGGAAAATTGTGTTGATGGCATAGAAATCAACGAAAAGCGTGTGCAGGAACTTCTCAACAATTCTTTGATGCTGGTCACAGCCTTAAATCCGCATATAGGCTATGATAAGGCCGCACAAGTGGCGAAGAAAGCTTATGTCGAGGATAAAACACTCAAAGAAGCAATTGTTGAGCTCGGATTTTTAAGTGCCGAAGAATTTGATAAACTCGTTAAACCAAAGGATATGACTGGACCATCTTGTAAATACGAAGTACGATGAACGAAGAGAAACAGCTAGTAAGAATTCTTTGCACACCTCGTACTTAATAACTTTTACTAATGATTAATCAGCAATTTGATAACCTCATCCAATCGCATCCTGCAAAAATCAGGGATGCGATTTTATTTTATCAAGAAGAGCTTGCTAAAAGAGATTGTAAATTTGGCGAAGAAGTTATTCCGTCTTTTTTAAAGCCTGTTTTTCTTTCCCGGGACCAATCGCAAGAAATCAGCTATGTCTTGAATCATATTGTTAATATTCTGGATAAAGTTTCCCGTCTGTACTTTACGCATCCTGATTTACGGGAATTCTTTTATATTAACAAACAAGCGGCAGAGTTGATTGACATTGATCATGGTTATAGCCGTAATGTTGTAATTTCCCGCCCGGATTCTTTTTTAAAGAATGGATTATTGCGGTTTGTTGAATTTAATTGCGATTCACCGGCTGGGGCTGGATATTCTGATGTGACAGAAGATGTACTAAAAGAATTGTTCCCATTGCAGCAATTAAATAAAAGTTATTTTTTCCCAGTTCACAACCGGATGCAGCATCTTTTAGATGCTCTTTTAAAATGTTATGGCGAATTTTCCGGCCAGAATAAAAAACCAAATATCGCTATCGTTGACTGGAAAGAAGTGCGCACGCTTAATGAATTCCGGATTCAGCAGGCATTTTTTAAGGATAAAGGGTATGACACGATTATTGCGGATCCACGTGAGCTTAAATTTGTGGACGGACGGCTCGAACACAACGGCTTTCCAATTGATCTGGTTTATCGTCGTGTTATATTTCGAGAGCTAATGAGCCACTTGGATGAAGTGCAAGGGTTTATCGATGCGTATCGAGCAGGTAAGGTGTGTGTGGTTAATCCGCTGCGTTCACGCTTGGCATCAAACAAAGCAATTTTATCTATTATTACGAATCAAAAAAAATATAAGGGATTTTTTACAGAAGAAGAAAATGCGATTATCAAAAAACATGTTCCGTGGACAAGAAGGGTTATGGATATTGAAACTCATTTTGAAGATAATGAAATATTCTTAAAGAAGCATATTATTAACCATCGTGATCATTTGGTTTTGAAACCTGCTGATAGTTATGGCGGAAAAGATGTTGTGATTGGGTTAGAGTGCCCACAAGACCAATGGGAGGCGTTGGTTAACCGTATTATTGATGAGAAAGAAGATTGGGTTGTGCAAAGATATGTTGACGTTACCGAAATGACAATTCCGGTCGTCAATAATGGGACTGTTGAGTTACAGCAAAAGTGGTTTAATATTAATCCTTATACTTTTAACGGAAAGTATGCCGGCAGTGTAGCGCGGTTGTCGGATAAAAGAGTGATTAACGTCAGCGCCGGAGGCGGCCTTGTCCCGGTGGTGGAATATAGCGAGAAATGTTTAGCGTAGTTTCGCGATTATAAAGATGATAATAGACATTCACAACCATATTGGATTAAGTAAAGACGGCGGGTGCGGGACGATTGAGGCACTTTTAGCGAATATGCAGAAATATGATATTCGTAAGGCTGTTATTTTTGCTACGGATGAAAAGGATAAGGGAGAGACATTTGAAGCCCCCAATACTCGTATATTTGTCTTAAAAGATCAGTATCCGGATAAGATCATTGCCTTTGCACGTCTTGTTCCTTCGGTCGGAGATTTGGCTGTTAAGGAATTTCAACGTTGTCTTAAATTAGGGTCAAAAGGACTTAAGCTAAAGGCCAAAGATGGTTTTTCCCCTAAAGAATCATCAGATATACTTGATCTTATTCCCAAAAAGAACAAGTTCCCTGTTATTGTGCATACCGCCCATAATGAATATTCACAATTACAGCATTGGGAGCCGGTGATAGAGGCCTATCCGCATATCAATTTTGTTTTAGCACATGCCGCCAAAGACCATTATCGTAAATGTATTAAAGTAATAAAAAAATATTCGAACGTTTATGTTGATACTTCAACATTGTCTTGTGATCGAACTCGTCATGTGTATGAAGAGGTTGGCCCATCAAAAATATTATTCGCGTCTGATTTTCCTTATTCCCACCCAGCGGTGGAATTGGCCAAGTTCGAGGTGCTGATATCGAACAAGGATGATTTGGAAATGATCTTGTGGAAAAATGCGTTTGAGCTGATAGAATTAGAATAGTGGCCTTTTAATAACACATTAAGATAGGAGCGCTTTTGTGAAAAAAAAGATATTGATTGTTGATGATGAAGACCAAAACCGTGAAATCCTTGCAGAAGTTTTCGAGGATAACTATGATATCGCTGAGGCCTGTTCCGGGGAGGATGGATTGGCAAAGTATTTGGAATTTAATCCCGATGTCATTCTCCTGGATATAATGATGCCGGGGATGGATGGAAGAAAAGTTTTAGAAACGATACGTAAAATGGAGTTAGAAAAGGGTATTTTTCAAGGAAGCGGTGTTCCAATTGTCATGTTAACCGCCCATTCAGGACCATGGTTTGAGTCATTTGAACTTGGATGTACTGAATACATTATGAAGCCTTTTGAAGCTGCAAAATTAGTGGCGCAAGTTGAAAGCGTGTTAGAGAATTCCAAATATAAAGCAGGAGAGGGATCTTAAGGTATGGCAAAGAAATTTGATATAGATCGTCGCAAAGGTGTCAGGGCCAAGAGGATTTTAAGTGTCCAATACCGGCTTTTTAAAGGCAAGGGGACAAGTTCCAGGTGGTATCTCTCGACCACGCAGGACATGAGTTATTCAGGGATTGCGTTTCTTTCGGAAGTGCCGTTTAAGATTGATGATATCCTGGAATTGAATGTCGTAATGTCTGGAGTTCTTGACGTGATAGAGGGCTATGGACAGGTTGTGCGTGTGATAAAAAAAGAGCATGACGCGCAATATGTGATTGCAGTTAAGCTACTAAGCAAAAGCGCGTTAACGCGTAGGCTAAAGGATGGAAGCACAAAGTCCCGTGTGAAAAAGGTTGCGACAAAGAAGAAAGTGAAAATAAAAAGCCGCAGATGAGCACAGATAAAAAAACCCTGAGGTTGTGCAACCCCAGGGTTTTTTCTTTATCTGCGTTCATCTGCGTATCGCGAAACGATATCTGTGTTCATCAGTGTTTTTTACGCGCTTTTAAACTCCGCGAGTAAGCTGGTGATACTTGCCTTGGCATCCCCGAACAACATACGTGT
>JAGLHE010000037.1 GCA_023143685.1 Candidatus Omnitrophota bacterium | reverse complement strand
TTTATACATACACACTTAAACAAGGCATTGAGGATGGCTTTCTTGCTCCTTATAAGGTTATTAGAATAGGGCTTAATGTTGATTTAGAGGGATGGCGACCAACACAAGGACAGACAGATCAATCCGGGCAAGAAATTGATGATCGTTTATACAATACAAAGGATTTTGATAAGAACCTTGTTATAGATGATCGAACGAAATTAGTTGCGAAGAAGGTCTCGGAGTATTTAAAGAAAACAAATCGTTTTGATAAAACAATCATTTTCTGTGTGGATATCGAACATGCAAATAGAATGCGTCAGGCAATAGCGATTGAGAATTCTGATTTAGTCTTGGATGACTATCGGTATGTCATGAAAATAACAGGTGATGATGTGGAAGGAAAAAGGGAGCTTGATAATTTTATAAGCCCAGAAGAAAGATACCCTGTTATTGCAACTACATCAAAATTGATGTCTACAGGGATTGATGCACAAACTTGCAAGCTTATTGTTTTAGATTCAAATATTCAATCAATGACAGAGTTTAAACAAATTATTGGTCGGGGTACTCGAATTAATGAGGATTACGATAAAACATATTTTACGATTATGGATTTTCGGAATGTGACGAATTTATTCGCTGATTCAAAATTTGATGGTGAGCCTGTGATGATTAAAACTGTTAGCAGTGATGATGAAATAACCCCTGACGATATTTATCCGCCTGATGAAGAAATCATCGATCCTGAGACAGGTAAAGATGTCGATTTTGATGAGAGTAGTGGTTCAGACACAGCTTATCCAATGTCACCAGAAATTGTTGGAGGTGGCGCAATTATATCTGAACCTCAAGGAAAGGTTTATGTTGCAGATGTTGAAGTATCTGTTCTTAATGAGCGAGTTCAGCACTTGGATGCAAATGGAAAATTAATAACTGAGACACTTAAGGATTATACGAGAAAAAGCATCCTTCAGGAATTTAGAACGCTCGAAGAGTTTTTAGTACATTGGAATCAGGCGTCTAAAAAGAAAGCTGTTATCTTAGAGCTAGAAGAAAAAGGAATCATTATTGAGAACTTGAAAGAAGAGGTAAAAAAAGATTTAGATGTGTTTGATCTTGTTTGTCATATTGCATGGGATCAGCCAGCTCTTACACGACGGGAAAGAGCGAATAATGTTAAGAAGCGGGATTATTTTACAAAATATGGAGATCAAACTAGAAAAGTTATCAATGCGCTTTTAGATAAGTATGCCAGTGATGGTATTGAGAATATTGAGGAGCTTTCAGTCTTAAAGGTTGATCCATTTAATGAATTTGGAACACCAACGGAAATAATCAAATTATTTGGCGGTAAAGAAGAATACATAAGAGTAATCAATGAAATAGAAATGCAACTATATACGGAGTAATAGATGAAAAATATTGGTGGCATAGTAAAAAGACTTCAAAAAATAATGAGAAAAGATCCAGGTGTTTCGGGTGATGCTCAAAGGATAGAACAATTAGGTTGGATGATTAGTTTAAAAGTTCTCGATGATAAAGAGAAAGAACTCGAGCTATTAAATGATAAATATCAATCTCCCATTTCTGATGAATTAAAGTGGAGAAATTGGGCGGAAGATGATGAAGGATTAACTGGGGATGCTTTGTTAGCTTTCGTTGATGGGAAATTGATACCGAGTTTGAGAGAGTTAGATATTAGCACGGGGAATAAACGTGCCATTATTATTCATGATATTTTTAGTGGTACTAACAATTATATGAAAAGTGGGACAATTATTCGACAAGTTCTGAACGAATTGAACCAAATTGATTTTAACTTGTCTGATGATAGACATGTCTTTGGCGATATTTATGAAGGAATTCTTAAAGACCTTCAAAATGCTGGCAATTATGGAGAATTTTACACGCCACGTGCACTTACAGAAATTATGACAGAGTTGATTAATCCAAAGCTTGGGGAAAAAATTCTTGATCCTGCTTGTGGCACAGGAGGTTTTTTAACATCCGCAATTGAGCATATTAGAAAGAATGAAGTAAAAAACGTTAAAGATTTAGAGAAACTTCAAAGGAACATTCGAGGAATGGAATTAAAACCACTGCCTTTTATGTTAAGTGTTACTAATCTTATTCTTCATGATATGGAAGTGCCAAATGTAAGCTATGAAGATAGCTTAAATAGAGAATACACTTCAATTGTTCAAAGAGATCGCGTTGATGTTATTTTGGCTAATCCTCCTTTTGGGGCATCTGTGACAGATGGGGTAGAGACAAATTTTCCTCAAAAATACAGAACAACAGAAAGTGCAGACTTGTTTTTGCTTTTAATGGTTAGATATTTAAAAGATGGAGGGCGTGCTGCAATAATATTGCCAGATGGTTCATTAACCGGGGATGGTGTAAAGCAACGTATTAGAGAATATTTGCTTAAAGAGTGTGATTTGCACACAATAATTAGATTGCCAAATTCTGTTTTTCAGCCATATGCAAGTGTAGCAACGAACATATTATTTTTTGAAAAAGGAAAAACAACAAAGAAAACATGGTATTGGGAGCATTGTTTGCCAAAAGGACAAAAAGCATATAATAAAACGAAGCCAATTCAAGTAGGTGAGTTTGAGAATCTCAAAAAGTGGTGGAGGAAAAGAGAGAAAAATGACCAAGCTTGGGTTGTTTCGAAAGAGGAAATATTAAATAATGATTGTACACTTGATATAAAAAATCCTTATGCTGAAAAGCAAGAATATTCTTATACGTCGAAGGAATTAGTTAAGATGTTGCATGCATCTCTTGCTAAAAGTGACGCATTGTTAGATCGGTTAAAGCAGGAACTTAATAAATGAATTATTTTATCAGTGATATTTTAAAAAGAATTAAACGTCCCGTTGAAGTTCAAGATGATAAAGAATACAAACTCGTAACAATCAAACTTTACCATAAAGGGGTGGTTTTGCGGGAGATTAAAAAGGGCGCACTTATCGGGTCGAAGAAAATGTTTCGAGTGCATAAGGGAGATTTTATCTTATCAGGAATTGATGCACGTAATGGGGCATTCGGGATTGTGCCAGATGATCTTGATGGGGCAATTGTTACTAATGATTTTTGGTATTTTGAAGTTGATGAAAATATAATCACTAAAGAGCTGTTTTTGCAACTTACACAAACAACATGGTTTGATGATATCTGTCGCAAAGGCAGTGATGGGACAACACAAAGAATAAGATTGCAAAAGGATAAATTCTTTAATCAAGAAATCACCTTGCCCACACCAAGTTTACAAACAGAAATGCTTCAAAGAATAACTACTGTGAAAGAACTTAAATCGAATTTGGATATACATGGTGACAACCAAACATGTTGGCTAGCTGAACTCAAGCGAGCAGTCTTACGAGAAGCTATTGAAGGCAAATTGACCAAGGACTGGCGGTCTAAAAATGTGTTTCAAAAAAGAAATCCAAAATATGATGTTTTATGTTTGATTGAGAATATCAAGAAATTACAGGAGGAATGGATTGTTGAAGAAAAAAAGAAGAATAATCCAGAAGCAAAAACGATTGAGAGAAAAAGAAACAAAAAGGTGAACATTGATATTTCAAAAGTATCTTGTCCTACGACTTGGGGCATTTATAGGCTGATAGATGTTGTTAATCTTATCGTTGATTGCCATAATAAAACAGCACCATATATAAAAGAGGGCATTCAGATTCTACGAACAACGAATATAAAAAATATGGTCATTAATTATGATGAGCCAAAATATATTTCTAACGAAACGTATTTATATTGGTCGAGAAGATGTCCTCCTCAAAGTGGCGATTTAATATATACCAGAGAGGCTCCCGTAGGGGAAGCTGCAATTATCCCAGAAGGAGATAACATTTGTCTTGGGCAAAGGCTGATGTTGATTCGTCCTTTTCACCAATTTTTTAGTGCAAAATATTTATTGTATGCAATCTATGAGCCTAATTTCTTAGCGAGACTTTCTGACAATCAAAAAGGCGCTTTTGTTAAACATTTGAGAGTTGGTGACGTTGAAAATGCACTTATTCCCGTACCGCCTTTAGGAGAACAGCTGGAAATCGTTCAAAAAGTGGATAAATTACTTTTAATGATTGATGAGTTTGAAAAACAAGTTCTGAATAGAAACGAACAATCTGAAGTGTTAATGAAAACAGTCTTGCATGAAGCGTTTGAGGGAGGAGAATAAGTGTTAGCAAAACTTAGATTAGACCAGACTGCAACTTATGAAAAACTTGTGGGTGCTCATGAGATTTCAAAAATGTTAGTATCATTTGTTCTAGGACAAGCTCACCCTATTGGAATTGGTGCAGAGCAAGGTGGAATTGAGAAATGGGATGACTTTGTTATTCAAGGGAATCCAAAATTTCGAATTCATATCCAAATTAAACGACAAACTGATAAGTTTGGTAGTGATTTAGATGAATGTGAAAGAAATACAATCACAAGGCAAAACAACAATGTAGAGCTTCGCGATTTATCGGAATTAGATAAGACAATTAAGTCATTGGGTGATTGGATTAAAAATAAAAAAGAGAATGATGAATACGAAAGAATATTTTGTTTGGAACTTTATGATGTCGGAGTTCAAATAAAAAAAGATTTCAAAGTTAGAGACTTAGCTAATATTCTTGAAACACACATTAAACCAGATACCTCTACTTCTGAAGAATTAGAAGAATTATCAAAACAAGATGGTGTTATGAAAAAATGTGATTTATGGTTACGTAGCTGGTGCGACATTGAGAGTTATGAGCAAATGTTGAGCTTACTAAAAATTCTTAAAATCAAAATCGGAAATACAGAGACTGTTCTAAAAGCTGAGACCAAAGATGTTCTTAAGCGTATTTTTACAGATGCATCTTTAGATGAGGTTCATAGTAAAGTCGTTTCTTATACTTCAGAAAATGCTACCTTTACAGGGGCAATACAACCAAGGCATCTACTTCATGTTTTAAAAGACCACTTACGTGCTGAAGTGGCAGGTTGGACTCAATTTCAAACAAATGAACATGGGTGGAATATATCGGGAATTCATGATTTAGAAGATAATAATGAAATTGAAAGACCTTCTGTTGTTGTGCCATTACTTTGGCAAACGGGCAATTCTAATGCTAGGGTTTTAAAAGTTGATGGTGAATGTAGTGAGAATTGTAAGATAGCTAAGAGTTTAATGCGGTTATCTCTACATCCTCAGGGATCATTTGATATTCACTGTTCAGATAAAGCAGGATGGGAAAATTCAATTAAAATAAAAACAGGAGGCACGCTTGGTTTTTCAAGAAATGATCTGGATGATTCACGGATTTTGGATGGATTAGATTCAGTTTCTCAGAGCCAATCAAAAAAGCTTACTACAATTGATGAACAAGAGAGATTTGCTGAAGAGCTTAATAATGAAATGTATAAGAAAACTTTTGCACTTATTGGCAATGAAATGTTATCTGTAATTCGAGATATGAATAGTGGTGATCTTCGAACAAAAGTTGAAGGTCGTTGGAATGTTTGGAAATCATTGCTTGAAAATAACATAGAAGAGCAAAGGAAGTTATTTTCAAAAATGCTTCATCCTAAAGCTGAAGGAGTTGCAATTTCTGGAGAATTGCGAGTTGGTCTTAAAATAGTTAGTCTTATTCAAGAAGCTCTTTTTCTTTTGTTGATAGTTTCTGTATGTTTGAGTGATGATGACCATGAAAATAGTTGGGAATCTGTTACTAAGGCGTTGAAAGTGACCTCGATTGGTTTAGCCTTTTGGAGTGGTTCTGCGAGTGGGTCGAAAAAGGTTATTGAAATTGACGATGAATCAAGCATTGGTAAACTACTAGAAAATGAATCTGGTCAAATAATCATAATTGCCAAATCAAAACTTTCGGATAGGGAAGTTTTTAAAGATGATATGTCCTGTGATATTGACAAAATTAAACTGCTGACACATCCTCGCTATCCCAAGCTATTAGTAACACGAGATACTAAATTTAACCGATTATTGAAAGCTGGAAGTATTCAAGCTATCAAAGATTATTTTCAAGAAAAATTGAATATTTATAACACTGTTATTGAGAAAGCGATAAATGAGGTAGTTACATGAATTTGGATAATATTAAATCAGAAATCTGCACATTAATTAAAGATCGTTTTAATCTTGAAGAGGATAATGATTTTAAAAATGAACTATTGAGTCTTGCGGATAAAGAACTTACGAATAAGGAAATTCTTAGAATTAAGCGTGTTGGTGTTGAAATAGATAATTGGAAAACATTAATATTAGTAGAAATTGAAGCAAAAGACGAAATATATATTAAAAGTGAGCTTAAAAAAGCTATTAGTTGGATTGCTTCTGTGAAGGAGTCTCTTTTAGGGGCTGAAAATACTGATTTGTATCTTTTTTTAGCGTTTAATGGCGAAGTTGATTCTGAGGAGTGTCTCAGGATAGAATCGACTGAGCAGTTTTGCCGAAAATATGTTTTATTGCCAAATGAAGATATTTCTGAATTTTTGAATCGAACTTTTTTTCAAAAATTTATTATGAGTGAAAGTGAAATTGGTGGTGATCCATTAGAAAAAGCTTTTTCTAGAACTTCTAAGGATTATGAATGGTTAACTTCTGAAATACAAAAAACATGGAAAAAAGCTTTTTTTGAGCTTTCAGGAAATGACCTTGCTGATGAACTTCTTAAAGATGAGATGGAAGCATGAAACATATAGAAAAAATCATTATAAATAATGCTCGTCGGTTCGGTGAAAATATAGAAATTGATTTTGGCGTAGGAGCTACAATTATTCTTGCTCCAAATGGAATAGGCAAAACTACTGTTTTTGAGGCAATGGAGTTTGCTTTGACGGGTGATGTTAAGCGACTAGAGGGTTCTCTTTCTGCATTTATTAAGGATAAACTATCTGTAATGAGCACTAGGCTGGAATTTTCAGGAGGAAAATATTGCCAAGTAGATTATGCTAAAGGTGAAGAAAGTGTTTTGAGAGGTAATCATGATGAACTATTTAGCGTTGAAAATGAGGCATCATTACCGTATTTGTTTAGATTAACTCACTTTCTTGAACAGAGAGGGGTAGAATGGTTTGTTGGAAAAGATGAAACAGATGCGGGGAATTCTCTTAGTATGTTACCAACTGGAAAAGATTTACAACGAATACTTTCAAAGAAAAAAAGTCTTATAACTTTAGTTAGAAGGGCAGAGACTGATGCAGAAACGCAACTAATTACTGGAAAAGAAAAACTTTCTGATTTTGAAAAGTTAAAAGCAAAAAAAGATACTCTTGCGATGAAAACTGCGCTTGTTCCTTTAAAAGAACTTGTTGCGAAGTTATTCCCTATTG
>JAGLHE010000036.1 GCA_023143685.1 Candidatus Omnitrophota bacterium | reverse complement strand
CCATTTCTTTTTAATCCAATAATAAATTGTCTGTCGATGAACTTTTAATATTCTTGCTGTCTGAGTTAAATTGTATTTCTCCTTCGATCTCCCGTGATTTTTTTTAAATCTCTTTTGATGCTTCTCTTCGATTTGCTCATCAATACGTTGTTCTTTTTCTCTCTTCTCTTCAAGCAGTTGTTTTAATCGTTTTCTGTCTGTTTCAAATAAAATCTCAAGTACTGCTTCATATCTTTGCTGCTCTTCACTTCCGTAAGGATAAACCTTTGTAACCTTTCCATTTTTATTACATAGAATTAAATCTTTTTTTAAAACCGTTCATAAGCCCTCACTTTGTTAAAACATTTTTTGAAATATTAAAAATCCTCCAATTTTGTTTGATCATCCCATCTTTTCGCCTCACGCTTATACTTACCTGCCATTCTATAAAGCATTGCAGCTGTTCTTGGCCAATTGAGGGAAATCTTGTTGGCACTTTCTTCATAGCTTGCAGCGATTTTGCGTTCTTGATCTCCACCAGCGCCAATAGCTCTTGATGTTATTCCGCGCTGATTATATCGTCCTATCTCCATTCCCAACGCAATCTCTTGGGTTCCTTCTTCTTCCAATATTTCTCTTACTGCCTCATGAGGCCATACCTCATCAATGCCGGACGGACAATAAGCCAAAAGTTTCCCAATTTGATGATCGCCAATATCGGCTCGGTTAGATTGCGTGCAGTCTTGTCGGACTTTTGTTACCCAATCCTTTAAGACTTTAGCATCTACTAGACTTCCCGATTCTTGCTGGCCAGGTATCTTTTGGACTAAATCTAATAAACGATCAGCGTTTATTGCCATCTTTGTTTTCTTATCATCCAAGAACTCTGGAAATTCATTTTCAATAGGAGGACTAGCTTTATACATAAGCCTGAGGAGGTAAACAAAAAATGTCGGATCAGTTAATATCTCTTTAATTAAGACTGTCGGACGGACATTACGATCCGAAAACATAGGAACATATATCCACTCAATGAGAGATAACCTTTTTGTATCGATATCTCCCTTCGTCTGTAAATATTTAATGGCTTCTCCTGTCTCGTACCCAATGTGGGACGAAGGTCTGTCAGTTTCAGGTTCAACGACCGCTTGTTCTAATGCCGTCGCAATTAGCTCACTTTTTAGCTCGGCTTCTTTAGCCGAAGCGTGCAAAGCCATCATTGCTGCATCAATTGCCGCCAAGGGTCTTTTATGCTTTAAAAGCTCTTCAATTATCCAGTTAACATATATTGCATCGTTTTTTTGAAGATAATATCCATTCACATTCTCCCAATAATGGTCAAAAACTTCCCGTGGGAGTTTTTTGAGCAACTCAAAAGTGTCCTTAATAAATGGCAACTTTACGCAAAACCTGTTCCATCTTTTTAGTTCCCATTTATCTCGATAATTATCAAATATCGCTGTTAGCCATTTCGGATCTAAGAAATAACGAGAAGAAATGTATGCTTGCGCTAATAAGACCAATGACTCGTTAGTATCTTCCAAGCAATCAAACATTGAGGTTTCAATACTCTTTCCAAAAGTTGTCTTCGCTAAGAGACCGCCTACGATCCAGGGCGATTTTGTCATAGAGGCCAAACGTTTAATGCCTTCGAGGTTTTCGAGCTTCCATATGGCTTCCAATGCCTCGAGTCGGCGAGAATCAATCAACTTTTCTTGTCGTTTAAAATCTATCTCCTCATCCACCTCCATTAAATCGATAAAATGTTTATCAAACAGAAATTGATGTTTAATTACAATATCTTCCGGCATGAACTGATTTAGCACTCCTTCCAATCGATCAACTGCCTCTTTCGGTAAAGCCCAATCAGCCTTTGAATGTCTTCGATGCTTAGCAACAATATCTCTCAATGTCTCGCGTATATGAATACTGGTATCGTCTAAGAAATCTTTCTTGTCCTTTTTATTAAGCATCTCAAATGCGTCATTGAAACACACTTCCGGCATATGAGGCATTTCCTCAATTAATTCAGGCCATCGTTTGTCGGGTTTTTGCTCGACATGAGATAAACACAATCGGTTGATCGCGAGGATATGCTTATAATAATCCTTATTTGTAATAGTGGGTTCCCACCCTTCCGCCCAGTTACGAAAATAGGGCTGATGAATATTCATTGAAATTCCACTTTGATTTGGAAGAAGTCCAAGCAACAAGGTCCAACAAATATCTGGTTCTACTTTCATAAGGCTGGTTAAGATTTGAACTCTTTCTTCGAGAGATGCTTTAGTATGCGGTCTCCAACCCAGAAACATTTCTTTTAAAGTATTGATCGGTCTATTCGAATATTCCCCCCCCGGATCTAAGCGAGCTAACTTGGCCAGAATTTGAATCGTCCTCGATAAATGCTTTTGACTCCATGAAATTCCTTCCAAAGCCCACAATAAACCAGAATGCGAGCATCCTCCAAATGTCCCTTCCTCTGCAAACAAGTCCATTAAAGGAGGCCTATCACCTTTAAATCCCTCCTCAATGGCATCTAAGAAAACGTCGGGTGCTGCCTCTCCAAATAATGGGAGATCTCCTGATAAAGACCACCATTGGTGACCGCTCATATTATCAATCAATAATTGTCTGACTAAGACGGAAATCTTATCTTGAACAGATTCACCTTGCATTCCCACACAGTCTTGCTCACCATAACTTCCAAGCATTGCAATTGATTCGGCCAACCCATGACGCAATACTCCCGAATACTTTGCTTTCTTATCCATAATATTCGCCATCCATCTTTCATTAGGAGATATTTCAAAACGGGGGTCTAACTCTTTTAGAACACTTTTTGCTGTCTTACAAAAGCGATTCAGAAAAGCGGGATTTATATACTTGCTTAACAAAACCCATGCATCATGTCGTGAGAATATTTGCCAAACGCTACTCACCCGTCGGATAGCATGATCGTCACATGAAGACATTAATTTATACAACTTTGCTTCGAATTCGTTGTACTTAAGCCCTGCCAATTCAGCCACTTTCTCACAATCATTCTGATTATCAGCTGTCCAACCTCCTGCCAACAAAACTGGAATAACCACATCCGCATATTCAGGTTTTGCCCAAATTGGTATACGCGGTTCTTGTGGATTGAGCTTAGAATGTCTACGGATTGAATTTATAAACCCGCGAGAAACATGAATCACTGCTTTGGCATCCTCTTCTTCAAGCTCCATGTTAACCAATGCGTTAATAAGCTTACTCTTTACTGCTGGGCCAATATCTACAATATCCTGCTGTGATCCTTCAATTCTAGATTGTGGAAGTATGACATGGTGTCCTTGCTGGACTGCTAATCCAATATTCGTTGGATTGTCGTATTGAGGAATTAAAATGAGAGAATTTTTCTCATAGATCACTGCGTCCCAATCAGATTCTTTCGTTATTATTAAACAGCGGGATTGAAACTCTAAATAACATTGGATTACCGCAAGGATAAATGAAAATGATTCTTCCCTCGACTCTGAACGAATACGTAAAACTTTTGCATGGTTTCGTAATTGTTGAACAATTTCTTCTACTCTTTGGTTTCGTCCTGCAATCACTAAATCGATACTTGTAGCTGGATTTGTAACATGACGCCAAGAATCCCATGCGTGCTCAATATCCTGCATATTGCCGGATCGTTTCCCAATTAGTGTAGCAAACCATCTATGGACGGCAGGGCAAAGCTCAAGCCATGTTTTTAAATCGTCGGCATCAAGTATTTTTACATCTTTCCATCTGTTATCTGCTTTCTTCTCATTCTCCCATTGACTTTTATTTGTCCAGTTACGAAATGTAGCGAACATAAAAGTTGTACTTTCTTGTTTCTCTCCTTTTGAATCATTTGTTCGTTTATTGTAGTCTTTTGTCGCTTTTGATTTAATGTTTCTATTAGTGCTTAGTTCCCAAACAGATTTTCCTGCTGACACAAAAGGATTATCCGTCTTTACAGATAAAGTTCCATCCCATCCCTTTTTTGAAATACTTTCCCCATTAGGAAAATGCAACGAAGAACAATTTGTGCTAGCTAATATTAATTTTTGAATTAAATATGGTAAGACTTCTTGAGCTCTTCGAGAGTCTGTATCTGTCCATTTGATAATATCTTGTGCCGTAACATGCCATCCATTAATCATATTCACACCTTAACGTTAATATTATTTGAAACATTAAAAATTTTGTTATTTTTTACTTAGTAAAATATTCTCATATCTGCTTTATTAACAATCACTTAACATCCGTATCACCTTGAGTATCATCGTGCGTATCTTGGACATACGGTCAGCCGTAAGTTTTTAAGAAAATCGTTTTTGTATTTTGTTTATTCATAATGCTTTCTGACTCCTAAATTTCACCTAAGTATCGTATTCATTCATTTGATTGAAAATTCAGATGAATGAGTACGACTTATGCGCGCAACTTTATCTCAGTATCAATCGATGGACCAAAATCAGTTACTCTGGATGAATAAACAGCAAGTCCATTTATTTCGGAAACACAAAAAATTTCAATTTTTGTAAAAAAGCTATCGTTATTAACATTCTGGAATGCAAATGTAATCGTGCCCGGTTTTTTATCTTTCATAGGCTTTATGAGCCATTCATTTTTGTCCTCTCCGATAATAACCGACTCCAAAATAACTTCTTCCTTCAAGCTAAGCACTGCAGGAAGATGAAATTGGGGGATATGTGTTACATTTAACGAGTGCTTAAAGACCGTTTGAAGCTTTGTAAAGCCATCCCCAAATTTTTCTTTCATTTCTGTTTCATTGTTTTTCCAGTTAGCCTTTAATGCCAGACGGTTACCATCGATATTTCGCCCCCATTTATTATCAATAATTATTGTTTGAAAATTGTCCCAAGCAACGCCAGCTTTTTCAATAGTCGTTTTTTCAATAATCAACATTCCGTCTATTTCAAAACCGTAAGCCCCATTTCTACACCGAATTGTATTATCTAAAATAGTAATAGAATGTGCTAAACTAGCGCCCACATTTTTAAGTAAAAAATTATAACAACATTTGTTACTGCAATATTTCAACGAAAGGACAAGAAAGGGTCTTGTCGCTTCAGTTAATGTTTTAGAGCTAATTTCCCGTAATTGCCGCGTTTCCCAAGAATACCAACATACAACAACCGCAGTAAACAACAATATTCCACTGGACAATCCTTGATCTTTGTCAAAAAATAAACATCCGAACACGCATACTAATAATAGTAATGCCAGCATGCCTCCAACAAAATATTTTATTTTCATCTTATGCCACCTCCAGTTATGTATCTAGCATATCCCATTCTTCGCCAAGTACCCAACGTAAGGCTGAGAGCTTTCCATTGAGCATTCCCCATTCAAAGTCGTCCCACGGGCCAAGATCCTGCAACCCATACTTTTTTTCTAAGCTCTTAGCTGCTTTTTGCGCACCTTGCCAAATATCACGTTGACAAACATTCCTTTGCCCTTCATCCTTCTCAACGAGCTTTATCTCGCTACGTTCAATTCGAATACGTAGATTCTGATGGCGGTTATACCAGATTTTGTCTAACAACTCGCTTACAGCATCTATAATCTCAGCTAGTCGTCTCGACTCTTCTGTCCATTCATATTCCAGCATCAAGTCAGATATCTGATCGGGGGCAATCCTTTTCATGGCCTCGCCCAGACTGATGAAGTATAATGATTTAACACGTGAAAATAAAACGGCTATGTCAGGATGCGGCAGCTTGTTGTTATCAGTAGGATGACTAAAGTCCTTCGTGTTGTGTGTCACAAAGGCTAATCGCTCGCTAGGCTTCGCATTGTGGACAGAGTCCGCATACATTTCAATGAGGATTGAGTCGTCAATTCCATTACGCTGGCGGTGAAACGGAGCCTTTTTATCGATTGCTCTTTGTGCCGCACGTAACTTTATATAATCTGGAACTGATAGGACGTTTGCGCTCGCAAAAATCTTTTCGATTCGTTTGATAGATTCAATCGCGCTTTCACCTAAAAGTGGAATTTTGTAGTCAACTTCGTTTAGTTGATCCAATACCGAATTTTTTTTCTTCGGATCACCGAACTTGTGTATGATATCTTTTGTCCGTTTAAGAATATCAGTTTGACTTTTGCAACCATCCTTAGCGATTTTTGCTTTGTTACGGGCAAACTCGTCACAGATCGTTTGAGGAAGGATAAGAGATATCTTTTTTTGATGAAGCAGCTCTTCTATTCCACCCAAAAGGGCTTGTTGCTGATAATCCTTGGCAATATCAAGCCAAACACAAGTATCGATTAACAGTTTAAACATTTGTGTGCCTATCGCCCATAGGTTCTAAGATATAATTTTATCATATTCATAATTTTCCAAATACTCAGTATAAATCATTTCCTTCTTCAAATAATCGATAATAAATCCATCTATCCTTTTCCAAATGTATGATCTAAATCGGACTGGTCTCGGTTCGCCTTGCTTATTGCAATATGCCAGATCATAATCATGAATTTTCCCATGAAGAATCAATATGCCTTCCGCAAGCAAGTCATCGCCGAATCTCCGTAAAAATTCAGAGAACACAATTCTATGAATCCTAAAAATCAAAAATCTTATATGACGAAGCAACAACTCATCTTTGCTTTTTATAGAACCTCTTTGAGCTTGTGCGATTAAATGACGTTCTTTTGATAAAGAAATCTCAGAGTATTTTTTGATATTCCTTATCATCCGCATTATCCCCAGAAACAACCATTGGGGTCATTGCGGACTTCATCAAGTAAATTATCCAAATTGGTGTACTCTTCATAAAGATGCCACTTAAAATCAGCTCGTTTCCAAAAGAGTTTCCAAAAATTTTTGCTTTTAATAAATGTAATCTTGCAAGCTTCTTCAATGAATTCTTCATCACTGTTCCAGCGCTTACGTCGATGGCCTACTATATAGCTTTGCTTTTCTTTGATTATTTCCAGCGGCAGTTTTTCATGGCCAAAGCATTCAAGTTTGGATAGGATGTAAAATAATAGTTTGTCTTTTATCTGTATTTTTTCTGTCATAAATATTTTTTAGGATTAGTTAATATCTATTCATCAACGAGAATAAATAGCTTTATCAAATTATCTAACCGCATGCAATTCATAATGTACATTTTCTTTTTTTTCTAAAGCGCAAATCACATCAAATAAATTTGAAGCTGTTGGGTTGCCGGTAGGACTGAGCATTCGCATCAAGCTCTTTGGATCTTTTTTCGTTAATTTCGCCAATTTCTCAAAACCCATAATAGCATTAATATAATCCCGAAGAAGTGCTTTGCCTGTTTTGAGGTCTCCAGCAAGCATACATTCAATGCTTTCACGAAGAATCCCTTCCCGGAATTTGGGGTCACGTAAAGCGCGAGCCTGTATTGTTTCTTTAAAATCTCGTGTAATAGCCATAATTATATTCCTTTTTTTTGTTCTTTATATTCTTCCCAAAGTTTTTCTGCGTTATTAATGTCTTTTTGCTGTCGCTGTTTTGTCCCACCACCAAAAAGAATGATTAACTTATCTCCATCCTTGCCTACATACACCCGATAGCCAGGACCCCAATCAATTCGTACTTCCTGAAAGGCACCTTTAATGGGTTTGAGACTTGACGTATTTCCTTGCTCTATTCGAGTCAAATATGTGTTCACTTTGGTTGCCGCTTGAGCATCCAAAGCATCAAACCAATCGGCAAAAGGACTATTTCCTTCTTCTGTAATGTATTCTTCTATCCTAATCATAAGGTAACATATATG
>JAGLHE010000035.1 GCA_023143685.1 Candidatus Omnitrophota bacterium | reverse complement strand
TCATTTTGCAAGAGGCAATTATTAACAAAGATTTTGAAACGATACGGACAGAAGCGCATAAAATTAAAGGCGGGGCAGCTAATTTAACAGCAATGCTTTTGTCTGAGGTTGCTGCTGATTTAGAGCAGAAGGGGAAGGACGTACAAGGAGAGGGAATTGAAGAGAAAATGGTTGTATTTAAAGAAGAGTTTCAGAGATTAAAAGAATATGTTGAGAATGATTACAAGTAAAGAGTCAGGTAAAAAGCTAAAGGGAACCCTTCCCCAGTTGCAGCTTTGCGGCAAGCTTACGGGATATTGAAAAAAACAAAAGAATTGTTTTTTTGAGAAAGTTTTTATATGATAATACATAAATCTAAAAGGAGGAGTACCTTATGAGAATTCTTGTTATTGATGATGACTATGTGAGCCGTTTAAAGCTTAAAACCTTGTTGTCAGAATATGGAGATTGCGATGCGGTTCCCAGCGGAGAGATTGGGCTGCAGATGTTTGATTCAGCCAAGGAGGAGGCTATCCCCTATGATCTTGTAACGGTTGACATTAACATGCCGGGGATGCGTGGGCCGGAAATCGTTAAGGCTATTTTAAAGAGGGATGTGAATAATGTGACAAAAACATTGATGGTTACAGGTGTTGTGGAAATTGGTGAAATTGCTGATTCTTTTCGTGAAAATTGTGACTGGTGCCTGCGTAAGCCTGTTAACGCTCAGAACATAGAGGAATCTTTGAAAAAGATAGGGATTGTTAAGAGGTAACAGTGTTTAAGGTTTAGATGCGATTCCCCGTCCTTTGAGAAAAAGGGCGGGGTTTTTATGTAGGGTTGACAAGCAAGACATCCCCGGGTATAGTGTCTTTTAAAATTAAAAAAGATAAGAGGATTGAGGGTAATGACTCAGGCTATGGACGAAAATATTGGTGAATTTAGGGCTCAGAAGAGTCAAAACATGAAATCCACGCAATGTATTGTGGCAGAGTCGGTTTTGTCTTTGTTCGAAGCAGAAGAAAGCCCGGTTTTAATTGCTGTTGGCGGGCCGGGAGGTACAGGCAAGTCTTCGTTCAGTCGTCAATTGGCCGGTTGTTTGCCTGAGGCGTCTGTGCTGCGGCTAGATGATTATAAGACGTCGCGGTCTTTGCGCAAGGAAGATGGGATTTTTGGGGCACATCCGCAAGCTAATGATATGGAGATGATTGAAGAACATTTAGCGATGCTTAAAAGCGGGCTGACGATTGATAAACCGGTTTATAATCCTGAGACGGGCTGCGCAGACAGAACCGAGTCGTATCATTCGGCAAAGTTTCATATCATTGATGGAGAAGTTTCAACATATGAAGCCTTTCGGCATATTGTTGATTTTTTCATTTTTATCGACGCGGATTTAACAACACAGCTTAATACGCGTCTTGTGCGCGATGTTCAGAGCAGGAATTATTCACAAGAAAAGGCTCTCGCGACTTTTTGGGGCAGCAATGTCCGTGAATTCTTTAAATACGGCATACCCACCAAAAAATGGGCAGATATTGTTTTATTTTGTCAGCCGGATTATTCTCTTGAAGTTGTGGCTGTTTCTCCTGTTGTTCAGGAAAAAATGGACATTCTCTCTTGTAGTATAGGAATTTCAAAGA
>JAGLHE010000034.1 GCA_023143685.1 Candidatus Omnitrophota bacterium | reverse complement strand
TAAAATAGTTGCGAGCAGTCAAAAATATCAAGCGAGGTTATTTTACCAAAACCCTCATCTGAAGTTATTTATTACGATACATGAAGGACGCGATTTTATATTTAGAAGACGGGGCAAGTTTTACAGGACAAGCACTTGCCACCACCGGAGAAACTGCGGGAGAAATTGTCTTTAATACCTCTATGAGCGGTTATCAGGAGATTTTAACTGACCCCTCCTATTCCGGCCAAATTGTCATGATGACGTATCCTTTGATAGGTAATTATGGTATCAATGAGGATGATGTAGAGTCTAAAAAGGTTCATGTCAAAGGGTTTGTAGTTAAAGAGTTCTGCCGTAGACATTCCAATTTCCGCGCAACACAAAGTCTTATTGATTATCTCAATGAAAACAATATTATCGCTATAGAAGGTGTTGATACCCGCGCGTTAACGCGGCATATTCGTGAGCATGGAGCCATGAAAGCGATTATTTCAACAGATGATTTTGATCCCAAGAGTTTGGCTGCCAAGCTTGCTGCCTATCCATCTATGGAAGGGAGTGATTGGGTTAAAGAGGTCTCTACCCCTGAAAAGTATGTCTGGAAGGCAGCTGGGGATAAGGCGGATAAACCGCTTTTTCGTGTTGCAGCGATTGATTGCGGAATCAAATTTAATATATTACGAATTTTTAACCGGTTAGGCTGCGAAGTCCATGTTTTTCCTGCTAAAGCAAAGGTTGCGGAGATTCAGGCTTGTGAACCGGATGGATTGTTTATTTCAAACGGCCCTGGAGATCCGGCAGCTGTACCATATGTTATGGAGACGGTGAAGCATTTTTTTGGCAAATTACCGATGTTCGGGATTTGTTTGGGCCATCAAATTATTGGTTTAGCGTTAGGTGGAAAGACGTATAAATTAAAATTCGGACATCATGGCGCGAATCATCCGGTTAAAGATTTGACAAACAACAGGATTGGAATTACGTCGCAAAACCATGGCTTTTGTGTGGATTTAGAAAGCCTTTCAAAAGATGATATTGAGTTAATCGATTTGAATTTAAATGATAAAACCGTTGAGGGGATACGACATAAAAAGTATCCTCTTTATTCTGTTCAGCATCACCCGGAAGCCGCGCCCGGGCCGCATGACGCGCAATATTTGTTTGAGGATTTTCTTGTAATGATGAGTACAGACCCAAAGGTTGATTATGCCGAAGAGAACTGATATTAAAAAGATTTTACTCCTTGGGGCAGGGCCGATTGTTATCGGGCAGGCTTGTGAATTTGATTATTCAGGAACCCAGGCATGTAAGGCTTTAAAAGAAGAAGGCTTTGAGCTTGTCCTTGCCAATTCGAATCCAGCCACGATTATGACAGATCCTGAACTTTCGGACCGCACTTATATTGAACCCCTTACGCCGGAATTTATTGAACGTATTATTGAAAAAGAACGTCCTTGCGCAATTTTACCGACGCTGGGAGGCCAGACTGCTCTTAATATCGCGATGAAGTTGTGTGAAAATGGCGTTTTGGAAAAATATAATGTTAAGATGCTCGGCGCGGACTATGACGTTATTAAAAAAGCAGAAGACAGGGAAGATTTTAAAAACGCGGTTTTAAAGGTGGGACTCGAAGTGCCGAGAAGTATGTTCGCGCATAATATGGATGAGGCAAAACAAGCGGCAAAAGAGATCGGCTATCCTTTGATTATCCGCCCCGCGTTTACGTTAGGAGGGACAGGTGGAGGGATTGTTCACAATGATGAAGAATTAGAAAAGATCGCGTCGTTAGGGATTGAAAGCAGTATGATTAATGAGGTCTTGATTGAAGAGTCGATCGTCGGGTGGAAAGAGTATGAGCTTGAGGTTATGCGGGATAATAAAGATAACGTGGTTATCGTTTGTTCGATTGAAAATCTTGATGCCCTGGGGGTCCATACAGGGGATAGCATTACAGTTGCTCCGGCACAAACATTAACAGATGTTGAATATCAACAAATGCGTAATGCGTCATTAGCTCTCATCCGGGAAATTGGTGTTGAAACCGGAGGGTCAAATATTCAGTTTGCTGTAGATCCGAAAAATGGCCAGATGGTGGTGATTGAAATGAACCCGCGTGTTTCGCGCAGTTCAGCTTTAGCGAGCAAGGCAACAGGTTTTCCTATTGCAAAGTTTGCCGCTAAACTGGCAGTGGGATATTCGCTTGATGAGATTTTAAATGATATTACCCGCAAGACGCCCGCGTCGTTTGAGCCTGCGATCGACTATTGTGTGGTAAAAGCCCCGCGGTTCACATTTGAAAAATTTCCGGAAGCCCAGGATATCCTTGGTGTGCAGATGAAATCTGTTGGCGAGACTATGGCGATCGGCCGGACATTTAAAGAAGCATTACAAAAGGCATTAAGAGGTTTAGAGATCGGACACATCGGTTTAGATAATAAAGTTAATTATCAGGATATTCCAGATGAAAAGATACAGCTGCGTTTAAAAGAACCAAATGCTTCACGTATTTTTTATGTAAAGTATGCCCTTCAAAAAGGAATGTCTGTCGAAGATATCTATAAGATTAGCTATATTGATCCCTGGTTTATCGCGCATATTGAACAGATAATAGAGTTGGAAAAAGAATTGCAAAGTGTTTTTGCGAAGGAGAAAAGTCTGCCGGAACGACTATTACGCAAGGCTAAAGAATACGGGTTTAGTGATCCTCAGTTAGCTCAGGTTATGGGGATTTCGGAACTTGAGGTGCGGGCATTACGAAAAGAAAAAGGTGTCGTGGCGACGTTTAAACAAGTTGATACCTGCGCGGCTGAATTTGAGGCGTATACGCCGTACTATTACTCGACGTATGAGACAGAGGACGAGGCGGTTATTGAAGATCAGAAACGCACGAAAGAATTTGGAAAATGTAAAAAGATGATGATTTTAGGCGGCGGGCCAAACCGTATCGGGCAGGGGATTGAATTTGATTATTGTTGTTGTCATGCTGCGTTTGCCCTTAAAGATATGGGATATGAGACGATCATGGTGAATTCAAATCCTGAGACTGTTTCAACGGATTATGATACTTCGGATCGTTTGTATTTTGAGCCTTTGACCTTTGAAGATGTGATGAATATTGTTGATGTTGAGAAACCTGACGGGATTATTGTCCAGTATGGAGGGCAAACGCCGTTGAATTTAGCCCGGCGGTTATCTGCCGCGGGTGTGCCGATTATTGGGACAAGCGTGGATTCGATTGACCTGGCAGAAAACCGGGAACTTTTCTCGGAGTTTGTTGAAAAGATCGGTGTTCAGCAGCCGGCGAATGATTTTGCTAATTCTGCGCAAGAGGCTGTGGCTTGTGCCGGACGTATCGGGTATCCGGTTTTAGCGCGGCCGTCGTACGTTTTAGGCGGAAGGGCTATGCGGATTGTTTATGATGAGCCGGCGTTGTTGTCGTTTATTGAAGATGCAAAGGATGTTTCTCAGGGGCATCCTGTTTTGATTGACAAGTTTATTGAGGACGCGATTGAAGTAGACGTGGACGCGATTTCTGACGGAGAGAATGTTTTTGTTGCCGGGATTATGGAGCACATTGAAAATGCCGGTATCCATTCGGGTGATTCAGCCTGTGTTTTGCCGCCACATACCATTAGTGAAGAGCTGATTGATCAAATTAAAGAATATACATGTTCCATCGCGTTAGGATTGAAAGTTATCGGGTTGCTGAATATCCAGTTTGCGGTTAAGGGAAGTAAAATTCTTGTTTTAGAAGTTAACCCTCGCGCGTCGAGGACAGTGCCTTTTGTGAGCAAGGCAACAGGGATTTCGCTTGCTAAGGTTGCGGTTCAGGTGATGGCTGGCAAGAAATTGGATGATTTTGATTGTCTTCAAGAGCGGGAGATTCCGCATGTTTCGATTAAAGAATCTGTGCT
>JAGLHE010000033.1 GCA_023143685.1 Candidatus Omnitrophota bacterium | reverse complement strand
GGCGAGGTTATGGGGATTGATATGAATTTTGGTGCCGCCTTTGCCAAGTCACAGTTGTGCGCGGGACAGGGGTTACCAAAGAGCGGGAAAGTTTTTTTAAGTGTTAAGGATGAAGACAAGCGACATATCGCGTTTTTGTCAAAGAAATTATTTGAGTTAGGCTTTGATATTGTTTCAACGCAAGGGACAGCTAAGGTTTTGCGGTCAAGCGGTGTGGATGTTGAGGTTGTTGACAAGAAAGGTGAAGGGGAAAACAATGTTTTGGCTTTAATAAAAAAAGGCGAGATGCAACTCGTTATTAATACTCCCTCGGGGAAAAAGAGTCAATCAGATATGAGGTCTATCCGGGCGGCAGCAATTTTGCATAATGTCCCGTGCATTACAACTTTGCAAGGGGCCTGGGCCGCGGTTAACGGTGTTGAGGCCGGTTTACGTTATTCTCCGTCGGTAAAGGCCTTGCAGGATTATTATAGTTATATTGATAAATAAGAAAGAACTGGAATTTATTATGTGTGGAATTGTTGGGGTATCCAATCATCCGGAAGCGGCTAAAATTTCTTTTCTTGGGTTGTATGCTTTGCAGCATCGAGGGGAAGAATCCGCGGGGATTGTATCTTACGACGGGGACAATATTCATATCAGCAAGAATTCAGGGCTTGTAGCTGACGCGTTGAATGAGCAGGCATTGGAAAGCCTGTCAGGGCAGGCAGCTATTGGGCATTCCCGTTATTCAACCACAGGGTCAAGCAATGCGAAGAATATTCAGCCGTTTGTGGTGATTCATAAAAATCGGCCGATTGCTGTCGCGCATAATGGAAATTTAACAAATACCGAAGAGTTGTATACAAAGTTAGAAGAAGAGGGGTCAATTTTTCAGACATCAATGGATTCTGAGGTGATCGTTCATTTGTTGGCGAAAACAAAGAATGATGACTTGAAGGTGTGGTTTAAAAACGTCCTTACGCAATTAGAGGGGGCTTTTTCGTTGATTTTTCTCGTCGAGGATACCATCATCGGAGCGCGTGACCCACAAGGGTTTCGTCCGTTATGTTTAGGAAGGCTTAATGGCAGCTATATTTTGGCGAGCGAAAGTTGCGCGCTGGATATTATTAAAGCCCGGTTTGTCCGTGAAATCGAACCGGGTGAAATTGTGATTATTAAAAAAGATAAAATAGAATCAGTTTATATTTATGATAAAGAAGAGAAGAAAAAAGCCCATTGTGTTTTTGAGAATATTTATTTTGCCCGTCCTGATAGCCATATTTTTGATGACAATGTTTATCGGGTGCGAAAGCGTTTAGGGCAACAGTTGGCAAAAGAGCATCCCGTGGACGCTGATTTTGTTATGGCGATCCCGGATTCCGGGAATTATGCGGCTTTAGGGTATGCCCATGAAAGTGGTTTACCGTTTGAGATCGGGATGATCCGTAATCATTATATCGGACGAACTTTTATTCAGCCGTCACAATTTATCAGGGATTTTCGGGTGAGGGTGAAATTGAACCCTATTGGCGAAGAGTTAGAGGGGAAACGGATTATCGTTATCGATGATTCGATTGTCCGCGGAACTACCAGCCGTAGCCGTATTGAAGAACTGCGTCATGTTGGGGCTAAAGAGATCCACATGCGTATCAGTTGTCCCCCGATCAAGTCGCCGTGTTTTTACGGGATTGACTTTCCAAGTAAGTCAGAGTTGATTGCCGCCCGGAAAACTGTACGGGAGATTGCGGATTTTATTAAAGTGGATTCTTTGGAGTATTTGAGCCTGGAGGGAATGTTGTCTGTTATGAAAGAACAGGATAGTTTTTGTCATGCCTGTTTTACCGGGGATTATCCGGTGAAAATTCCTGAAAATAAAAGTAAGTATTTGTTGGAGGGAAAAGGTGGTTTATAATGAGGAAACCCTCTGCGAAGGGATCCCAGAGCAGATAAAATGCATAAAGACAAAATATAAATAGCAACGAAAAAGAGAAATGCATGAGTAAATTTATTTTTGTAACAGGTGGTGTTGTTTCAAGCCTGGGTAAAGGATTAGCTGCAGCGTCGATTGGAAAATTGCTGGAAGCGCGCGGGTTAACAATAGCATTGATTAAATGTGATCCGTACCTGAACGTGGATCCAGGGACGATGAGCCCTTTTCAACATGGTGAAGTTTATGTAACGGATGATGGGGCAGAGACAGATCTTGATTTGGGGCATTATGAAAGGTTTACCAATTCTCCGATTTCCAAAGATAGTAATATTACCGCAGGGGGGATTTATTATTCTGTTTTAACAAAAGAGCGCCGCGGCGATTATCTTGGAAAGACGGTACAGATTATTCCGCATATTACTGATGAGATTAAGCGATGCCTGCGAAAAGTTTCGCGTGAACGCAACGTGGATGTTACGATTGTTGAGATTGGAGGAACAGTCGGGGATATTGAAAGTTTGCCGTTCCTGGAAGCCATTCGTCAGATGCGCTGGGAGTTAGGGGATAATTACGCGCTGAATATTCATGTTACACTTCTTCCGTATATCAAGGCCGCAGGGGAGCAAAAAACAAAGCCTACGCAACATAGCGTCGGACGTCTTCGTGAGATCGGGATTTTAGCAGATATTTTATTGTGCCGGACAGAAAAGCATATGACCAAAGAGCAGCGGGATAAAATTTCGCTATTCTGCAACGTGGATCGGGAGGCGGTTATTGAGGCGGCAGATGTTAAATATATTTATGAAGTACCGCTTTGTTTGAAAAAGGAAGGGCTGGGGGGGTTGATACTTCAAAAGCTTCATCTGAAACGTGAAGATAAAGAGTCGACAGAGCTGATAGAGTGGAAAGACTATGTGGTTGGCCGGTTGAAACATCCGGAAAAAGAGGTTAAGATTTCAGTTGTTGGTAAGTATGTTTCTTTGCCTGATGCGTATAAATCGATTTATGAGGCCTTAACGCATGGTGGGATCGCGAATAACGCGAGGGTTGTTATTAATAAAGTTGATTCAGAAAATTTAGAAAAGAGCAAGGATGTTGAAAAATATTTAGGTAATTCGCAAGGGATTTTGATCCCCGGGGGTTTTGGAACCAGAGGGATTGAAGGTAAAATTAAAGCGGTTCAGTATGCCAGGGAAAACAACATTCCTTTTTTTGGGATTTGTCTGGGTATGCAGGTTGCGACGATCGAACTTGCCCGTAATGTTTGCGGCATGAAAGAAGCCAGTTCAACAGAGTTTGACTCTGAGACAAAGTACCCTGTGATTAGTTTGCTTGAGGAACAAAAGAATATCACGGATATGGGAGCGACGATGCGGTTGGGAGCGTATGCGTGCAAGCTTATCAAGAAGTCGAAAAGTTATCAGGCTTACGGGAAAGAAAGCGTTAGTGAACGGCATCGTCATCGCTATGAGTTTAATGGGAAGTATAA
>JAGLHE010000328.1 GCA_023143685.1 Candidatus Omnitrophota bacterium | reverse complement strand
TGGTCTTCTGCTTTGCGTTGACTTTCGAGACCCTCGTATTGCTCCTTCTTACGTTCTTGCTCGAGCTTTCTGCGCTCTTCGGCGACTCTGGCGTCTGCTACCTGTTCAATCCTGCGCCGTTCGGCTTCCAGCTTTTCCTTCTCCTCTTCCATCTTCGCCCGCAGTTCTTCCTCTACCTGCTTGAGGCGGCCTTCGTCTTCCCTCATGCGGACTCCAATCGCCTCCTGCTCCTCCTGCAACCGCTGCTCCATTTTCCGGCGACCTTCCTCCGACCGTCTCTCGAGCTCCTCTTCCAGCTGTTGCCGAACCTCCTCCTCAGCCTTGCGCTGCACCTCCTGGATCGCCAGCTGTTCCTGCCCGCGGACCTCCTCAAGCCTCTGTCGCTCTTCGGCAATCCGGGCCTGTGACTCCCGCTCGAGCCGTTCGCGCTCCGCTGCGAGCCTGGCTTTTTCTTGCTCGAGTTCAGTCAGCCTCTGCGCTTCGGCCTTGCGGATGCCGACGGCAGCTTCCTGTTCCTTAACCCTGATGTCGTCGAGTTTGCGCTGCGCTTCCTGCTCGAGCTGCCGGATGCGTTCCTCGTCGAGGCGCCGCTGCTCCACGGCAGCGGCTTCGTCCTTCCGCTTCTGCTCTTCCAGGCTCTGTTGAGCTTCAGCCTCGCGTTTGCTGAGGGTCTCTTCGTCTGCCTTGCGGCGTTGTTCGGCAGCTTTCAGCTCCTTTGCCCGGAGCTCCTCAAGCCCCTTCCGTTCTTCTGCAGAGCGCCGCTCGATTTCTTCCTCGATCTGGCGTTTCTCTTCCTTGAGACGTTTGCCTGTCTCCGCCTCAGCCTGCCTGAGCTTCTGTTCCTCTTCCTTCCGTTTCGCCTCGGCAATTGCAAGAGCCTTCTTATGCTGCTGTTCTAGGGCTTGACGTTCCTGAGCGATACGGGTGAGCATTTCCTGCTCATACCGCTTCTTTTCCGCTTCGAGTTTCTGACGTGTCTCCTCTTCAAGTCGCTTCCGCTCCTGTTCAAGGTGCCGACGTGTCTCTTGGTCGAGCTCTTTTCGCGCTTTCTCATCTGCAGCCTTGCGTTCTGCTTCCTCCCGCTTGCGACGCTCCTCATCTTCCTTCTTTCGCTTCAGTTCTGCCTTCTCTCTCCGTTCTCTCTCCTCCTCGAGCTTCTGGCGTTCCTGCTCGAGTTTCCGGTTCGCCTCCTCGAGTTTGCGGCGAATTTCCTCTTCTGCCCTCCGATGGGCCTCTTCCTGCTCCCTCCGCCGTTCCTCAAGCTCAGCTTTCCTTTTGGCCTCCGCAATTGCGTTGAGGCGCGCTTCCTCCTCCCTGGCTTTCTGTTGTTGCTCTGCTCGATTCGGCTCCGATTCGGGCTCCGGCGGTTTTACTGCGGGCGGCGGAACCTCTGTGGTCCGGGGTTCCTGCCCCTTCTTCTCCTGCTGCTCAATTGCAAAGAGAATCCGTTCCTTGTACGCGACTGCATATGGATTCTGTGGATCGGTTTCCATCGCCATCCGGACAAGGCGCATTGCCCCCTCAAAGTCGGCGCCCTTGAACATCTTGTCCGCCATTTTCAGGAAATCGCCCGCCTTTTTTCGCCGTTCCTGGCGTGAAGCGTCATCGATTTCAGGCACTTCGGAATGGTCCCCTCTGTGAGAAATCAGGATTCAGTCAATACTTGCTGGAATCAATATATCTAATGCTTCGGGGATTGTCAACGTGGCAAATTCAGACTCTGATGTGTGTCACACCGATATGGGGATAACAAATGATGAAGGGACCGATTCCGGCCCGCTTCAGCGGCTTACCACGGAGAGGAAACCCGGATTGGAACGGAGCAGATAGAAATCCATATCGAGAATCCGGGGCAGGCTGTAGCGATTGCGGACGGCACTCTGAAGGTGTTCAAATGCTTTCGAGGCGTTTCGCTGGAGCGAGTACATCCTGGCAGTGTTGTACAGGATCTCAGCATTGTCCGACGCCAGTTTGACCGCACGAGCACTTGCCGCTGATGCTTCCTTGAATTGCCCAAGTCGCGTCTGGACAAGAGCGAGGTACGACAACGCAAGCGCATCGTTCGGGGACGCTTGCAGCTGGCGGTTGATGAGGGTTCCTGCCCGGACCAGAGCCTCCTCCCATTGAGTTTTTGGGAGTCCTGCCGCCTGCTGTGCCCTGGCAAGCTTGTAGTACTCAATGTAGCTCGTGCGAACCTGTGCAACCCGGTTCATGAGAGTCGTCACTGCCCGATTCGGCCGTTGCGTGT
>JAGLHE010000327.1 GCA_023143685.1 Candidatus Omnitrophota bacterium | reverse complement strand
GACTGGGGACTGGTGACTGGGGACTGGTGACTGGAGACTTATTCACTCAGAATCTCCAGGGCCGTTGCCAACGCATCCTCGGCGAGGACGTCCGGCTGGACGCCATTTGTCAGATCCGTGCCGTCGGGGAGAGTCACCCTGAGGTTTGGAAGCCCCACCGACCAACCGTTCGGAAGGAAGCGCACCATCGCCGGTCCGGCCGATCCGGCGGTGGGCTGACCGACGATGGTCACGCCGTCTACCCCGCCCAGAGCGGCAGCGAGTAGCTCGGCCACACCGATCGTACCCGGACCCACCAGGACGAACGTTCTGCCGTCGAAGGTTCCAGTTGGGAGCGGGCGCACAGTCACATCACCGGCGGGAACGAAGCCGCCCGCACCGCGTGCGGCCAGTTGAGCGATCACTGTCTCGGTGGGCAGGATTCTGCTGGCAATCAGCATTGCGTGATCTATTGCTCCACCGTCGCTCCCCCGCAGGTCGAGAACCACCGAGGTGGCGGCAGCTGTCGCAGCGTCGATAGCGTCCGCCGCCGCCCGTTGTGAGCCGGCGGCATCGTCGGCGAACTCGCCCAGTCTGCGAAACGCCACATAGGCGATCCCATCACCGACTGAGCCGGTCAGGATTCCGCCTCTGCCCAACACATCGACCTCTGGGAATTCGATAGGAGTGGCCTGAGCCGCGGCCCAAACCTCCCCACCGGCAGACAGCCGGACGTCGAGTCGGTCGAGCGGTGCGAGCAACGACGTCAATGCATCCAACAGGGATTCGTCCGAAGCGCCGACCGAGGGACGAAGCGCCTCGACCCGGTCAACCCATGCGCCGTCGACGCCCGGCAGGTAGTGCTCCTCAAACGTGGCGGCGAGCACCTGGAAGGTCGCCACCGGATCGTCGGCAACCGGGTCGATGCACTCCCCGGGAAGGAACTCGGTCTGCTCGAATCGAACGGTCCGGCCGGCATCCGTAAGAACCAGAACCTCACCCTCCATCGAGAGCACGTCGCCTACCCCTCGGGCCCCGCCACTCGCCACCGAGAAGCAATGGACCGCGCTGTACTCGAAGATCTCGATCGCCCCACCGTCGACCGAGAGGTACGTGCCCCACGCGTCGGATCGCCAGTTCCCCTGGAACGGTTCGGCTTCGCGTGCTCCCGGGTTGCAGGCAACGAAGAGCACGCCGACGACTGCACCGACAATCGTCAAACGTCTACTCACGTCGCCGCGTCGTGCAGTTCGTCGAGTGCAGCTTCCATCCGGGCCACGAAGAGATCGAGGTCGGGCACCGTGTCCCAATCTGCCGCGAAACCCCAATTGAGCATCCCGTCATACGAAAAGAGGGCAACCCCGAGCCCATGGTTCACCCACAACGGCACGATCGGGAAGATTCTCTCCAGCCGCGACTCGAGCATGTAGAGCGGCACCTGTGGTCCGGGCACATTCGTCACGGTGAGGTTGAAAGGCCGTGCCGTCGCTGCAGCCACCCGTGCCGCGACTGTGAGCACCGTCGATGGTGTAAAGGAGGCGCTCTGGGTGAGCATCGCCGCGCCCAGAGCTTGATCGGTCTCCTTGCGGTGGGCAGTGCCGGCTACGACCGCTCGAAACCGCTCAACCGGATCCGACTCCGCCAAAGGCAGATCGAGCAGCCACATGGTGATCTGATTTCCGAGTTCCCCGACCCCCTCTTCATCCCGGATCGACACCGGAACCATCGCCCGGAAGTCGACACCCGCTACGTCGAAATCGCGCTCCTCGATGAGAAACGACCGGACGGCTCCCGCTACGGCAGCGATCACCACGTCGTTCACGGTGCCGCCGAGACCGTTCTTGATGGCCTTTACGACATTCAGGTCGGTCGTGAGATGCGCAATGCGGCGATTGGGACCGATCTTGCGATTGAGCGGCGTCTCTGAGGCGTTTACGAACCATCCCGACCGTGCCGATTCCGTCATGGCCCGCAGGCGATGTCGCAGACGGTCGCCGAACTCCTTCGTCTCTTCTCTGGCCCGACGCACGTTCTTGGCGGCCTCCGGGGGGAACTGGAGGAATCTGACCGCCTCATCGATCAACAGATCTACCGAGGCCGGAACGGGCCGCGGCTCGAACTGGTCCGGTTCGCCGATCTCGGTCGACGGCATCGGAGCGAGCAGCACCTTGAGCAGATCGACGCCGCCTATCCCATCGATCATGCAGTGATGGACCTTGGTGACGAGGGCGAAGCAGCCGTCCTCCAGGCCTTCGATGACCAGCACCTCCCACATCGGTCGAGCGCGGTCCAAGCGCTGGCTCAGGAAGCGGCCGCTCATTTCCCGCATCTGCTCCATCGACCCGGGATGAGGCAATGCGGCGTGACGAACGTGATACGAGAGGTCGAAATACTCGTCGTCTACCCACACCGGGTGACGTTCTATCGGAATCCACTTGAGGCGCTGGCGGTACCGCGGCACGTACTGGAGCCGTGCCCCGATAAAGGCGCGCACCGCCTCGATGTCGACTCCGCCGCCTTCGCCCCGCAGCGAGTCGCCCGGTTGAAACACCAGCGTGGCCCCGATGTGCATCGGATTGGTCGGACCCTCCATCACGAGGAAGGTGTTGTCGAGGAATGAGAGGCGCTCGTAATTCGTGGTCATCTTGAGTGAGATTACGTGAAACCTAGAAGTCTCCAGTCTCCAGTCTCCAGTCAACCTGCTTTTGCTGGCTGGGGACTGAGGACTGGGGACTGGGGACTCCGAGCAGGGACGAGATACCCTCGCGCCGATGCCCGTACGCCGTTTTACTCCTCTCGCTCCCCTTGATCCGGGACGGGTCGTCCCGACGCTCGGCATCGGACGCGGTGACCCGAGCATCGCCATCGATGACGGTGCCTGGATCGCCGTCAACACGGGGGTGGGTCCGGCGACATTGCGCTACTCCGCGGCCGGAGACGAGGTCGAAATCGAGGCCTGGGGGTCGGGAGCGGAGCGTGGCCTCGAACTCGCTCCCGGGATGATCGGTGCAGACGATGATCCCGCTGAGTTCCTAACTGACCATCCGGTGATGCGCCGACTCCTGAAGGCCCACCCCGGCGTCCGCATCACCCGCTCCCGCATGGTCACCGCAGCGCTACTCCGGGCGGTGTTTGGTCAGAAGGTGACCGGTAAGGAGGCAAAGCGGTCCTATCGCAGAATGACTCGGTCGCTCGGAGAGCCGGCACCCGGACCCCATCCGGATCTCGTACTCCCGAGCGACCCTTCTCGCATCGCGACACTCGGATACGAGGACTTCCACCCGTGGGGCGTAGAGCGCAAGCGAGCCGAGACGCTGCTGGAGGTGGCACGCCGTTCCAAACGGCTCGAAGAGGCAAATGAGATGGGCCTGGTAGATGCCTACGGCCGAATCACGGCACTGCGAGGTGTAGGGCCATGGTCGGCGGCATTGGTCGGCATGCAGGCATTGGGTGACGCCGACGCGGTTCCGATCGGGGATTACCACATTCCCAACACGGTCTCGTGGGTACTCACTGGAGAACCACGGGGAGACGACGATCGAATGCTCGAACTGCTCGAGCCGTTCCGCCCCCATCGAGGTCGGGCAGTCCGACTGATCAAAGCGACCAGCATCAAGGCTCCCAGATACGGCCCGAGAGCACCGCTGCGCTCAATCGAAAACATCTGAGGGATCGGTCGAAAGAACCCCCCATCCCCCTCGTCGCTCCGCTCCTCGGGTACTTCCCCCACAAGGGGGGAAGGATAAGAAGGAATATCACTCCCCCCTTGTGGGGGAGTCAATCGGCCGCAGGCCGATTGGAGGGGGTTCCTCTTCCTAACGACTAAGGACTAACGACTAATCGCTAATCACACCGCCACCGCGATAAAGGCGAGGAAGACCACCAGCAGCATCGCCCCCTCCCAGCGCTGCACCGGACTCCGCCAACCGAAGAGACCGGCCATCACCGCGGCTCCCATCATGAGGATCAAAGCGTTGTGGAACGTCGCGTCTGCAAGGCCGGGACCGACGAAACCGGCGATACCGGCTACGGCAAGCGTGTTGAACAGGTTGGAGCCCAA
>JAGLHE010000326.1 GCA_023143685.1 Candidatus Omnitrophota bacterium | reverse complement strand
TATGCGCTCTAAAAGTACTAGCCGCTACATCATCTGAATATATTTGAGCAACAACATTGTCTCTAGCACGACTTAATTGGAATAAATACCCACCGTCTAGTTCAAGAACATCGGCAGCCCATCTTGGGCCTGAGCCAAAATCTCTTACTGGTACAGACGGATCATATAATTTACCTCTATCAGATAACCGACTAGAAGGTATCCGACTTAAAGGTACTCTTGAATTGTTAAATCTGTTACTTATTCTGGTCAAATTCTAGCCTGAATAAAATCTTTAATGCCCTGATCGACACGTTTCATAAATAAAATATATTCCTCATGGGATTTTGCAGAGTTCATCATTAATCCCGACATTTCGTCGATATGGGCTTTATTGTCTGCACTATATGATCCTATTTCAGATACAGCGGCTTCCATTGCTACTCTTGCTATCTGTGCAGTTGCTAATGCTCTGGGGGAATCTTCATCAGTTCCTATAATATCCTCTACGTCAGTTCCACTTGCAGGTTTATTTCCCTGAATTAAATTCCACGCTTCTAAAACTTTGTCATCAACAGTTCCAGTTGTACCTGGTGCTAAATTGTTTATCAACGCCTCAAATTCATCTTGTGCTGTCCTACGGAGATTTGCCGCTTCTCTTTGCTTAACCTGTGCAGCAGCAAAAACCACAACGTATTGCTCTAAGACATTGGGAAAATTTGCTATGGAAGAATCCGCACTCGCGTCAATACTGGGCGATATACATTCTAATACTTTAAATGCTTTAGTTGTAACGCCTGGTACTGGCGCAACAGAAACAGTGCCGTCTCTTACCTTATAAAACGGGTCGGTAGCAGTAGCCAACGCAAGAGCCTCAATCCAAAAAGTATGATGAATCTCTTTACAAGAAGTCCATAAATCATGTACATCAGCCTCTCTGTCAACTCCGGCAACCGCACCCTCATAAGCATATTCGTTAGCTGTTTTTTCTGCTGAATAATTAGAAAATAAATGCAGTAATTTTTTAGGCATTGCTGATATAATAAAATTTGCGCCGTCAATCATCCACTGGTCTAACATATCCGTTGTATAGGCAATATCAGTTCCAGCGACATCTTCACCGATATAATCTTCTACTTGCTGCTCGTATACAGCCAAAATAAACTCCTTTTAGATGAGGGGCGGAATAAACCGCCCCCCTTCCGTTATTGATTACGCTTGAAACTGCGTTGTTGCTGTGTAGTATGCTATGACTGCAAAGTCCTCTGAATTAAAGAGAGATTTTGCATTAACATAGATACGTCCACCTGCAACAGCTAACTGGTTGGTAAAATCAAAAGATTTCTCAACCCAGATAGCATCGCCACCGGATGCAAATACGCCAGCCTGTGCGCCCATGAATAAACCAATAGCGCCACGTATAGCGCCTGATCCATAGGTGGTTGCTGTGGTAATCTGGTCGTTAACATGAATAATCACGTTATCGTGCATACCTAAAGCACCCTTAAAGATCGGGTTACTTTTTCCACGCACTTCCGCTTCACGCGCGTTCTGATTCCATTCAGGATTCCGTTTCAGGTCATACGCCTGTTCAGGATGGATTAACAGAACATAATGTCTGCCACCATCAATCATAATAGGACGCATAGCCATCTCATCTGCGCCTTTAGGAACTAGAGCAGCCGTTTTTAAAGCCGATATGTCAGCAGGAGTGATTTGGTCAGCAGCAACTAATTCACCACTGATCGAAGCCTGATTAAGTCGGGTGTAAACCGCAACTCCGCCATCGTCAGCTCTATAAGTCCTTGTGGGACTCGCCACTAACGCAGCGAACATCTCCGCGTCCATATTATTTGCTATCGCTATTTTCGTATGATCTAAGGCTTCCTTACGAAAGTCAAGTAACACTCTTTTATCCTCGAACCGTCCTGTATTTCTATAAGCTACCCGTTTCTGTGCAAGTGTTACGGTCTGTGCGTAAGTCACCAATGCACCCTCGTTTCCTTCGAGTACATCATCATTAGTCACGATGCCAGTTCCATCTGGTTGCAGTAAAAGACCAAAAGTAACGTCTTTACCTTTTTTCGCGTGTAATTCGTTTTTTCTCTGAATCATGGAGTTTGCACTTGCGCCTTCAAACTTCTTGAAATAACGTAGTTGCTCTACCTCCCGAAACAGTTCTTTAGCCCAAGCTGATACTCGTAAGCCTGAAGCCCATGCAGTTTGATTACTTGGCATTATCTATCTCCCCCTATTCGTCGTACAAATCGACGATATTGACGAAGAGGTAGATTTCACCAGCCGTAGCATCATTAGTAGCAATCGTCAGATCAAGAGTGTCGGCAACTGTATTATAAAAATTCAACCCAGCAGCATCTTCAACATCATTTGGGCTGAAATATACCGTATCACCTTCCACACATTCTGTCCCATCCATAGTAAGAGTTGCGTGCATTGCTTCCTGTGCCCCAAATACAATCGTCCCATTATTAGAATCAGAAACTAAGGACGTAGTAATTACGAAAAACCCACCTGCAATAACACTTTTTGCAGGCAAAGTAATTATATTATGCGTACCTTGATTTCCGACTGCTGCGGCGGTAAATGTGATTTTCTTTATTTCCCACCGACCTAAACCATCATCGCTTCTCTGCGCACTTGCGTTTACGACACTACCAGCTACGTTGCCAGTATAGTCAGTCATTTTTACCTCATTCGGTTACGAAAGCGAGGTTTAAGGCATTTTCTAAATATTTATCCCGTTCTGATTGCGGCATTTTATCCCGTTTCTCCGGTGAAATTTCATCTATGTCTGGTGGAGTGTCACTGTCACCTGCACCCCCAGCATCAGATAAAGATTTCTTTGGAGATTTGACATTTAATTCCGCTAGGATTTCTGTTCTGCCTTTTAACTTCGCTTTCTTAATATTTTCATCGTATCGCATATCTCTATATGCTTTTTCCATGCTAGAGATACCGTAGTCATCACCGTGTTTTGCGATACCTTTCAATTCGT
>JAGLHE010000325.1 GCA_023143685.1 Candidatus Omnitrophota bacterium | reverse complement strand
ACATCGCAAAGAACATCGGGAACTCAGTTCTCCGACAAAGCGATTACTCGCGGCAATCGGATGAATTGAAATCGCAACGCGAAGAAGCGAAGACAGCCGTAGCCGACGCCGAAAGGTTGAAGGCAGAAGCGACTGAATTCGTGACCAAGCAGCGGGACCGGGACCACAACAACTTGACTCTTCACGATCAGTTGGTTGAGGACTTGGCCGAAGCGAACAAACGTATTACCGACGGTGACGGAGAGACAGTGAAACGTCGAGTCGAAGCCCCAGTGGTAGACGAAGAACCCGAGAAGAAGTACCTGTCGATTGAAGACTACCGGGCTTTGGAAGCTGAACGCGATCAGAACGCAATCACCTACTCCAACACGGTCATTCAATTGGCGAACAAGCACCGGGAGGTCTTTGATAAGCCCTTCGATCCGGAGCCTGTGGTAAAACTTGCTACTGAAAAAGGCATGACTCTCAAAGACGCCTACGAGGATATGTACTCAGAAGAGTACGCCGCGAAGGACGAAGAGAAGATTCAGGCTCGAATTGATGTAGCTGTTCAAGAAGCGACAATCGATCTACGGTCGAAGAATGACTTCCCAGAAGTTGAGACTGGTCCCGCACGGGTACAGGGTCTTGACCAAGCTGACGAAGACAAACTGAAAACCGGAGACGACCGTGCCGCTGCTGCCGTTCACGGCTTGGCGGAAATTCGTGCCGGTAAACGTGCCGCTACGGATCACTGGAACTAAACCTTTAACTTTTCTCATTGGAGATAAACTCTTATGGCACTCTCAACCTCAGAACTTAATACGCTGACGCAAGAGTTCATTGCCCCCGGAGTTACCGACAACGTATTTAAGAATGACCCTCTGTTGGCGTTCTTGAAGGCGAATCAACCTCGGCGATTCCCAGGTGGTACGAACATCCGCGAAGTGTATATGTATGAGAAGGAAGTCGGCGCGGCTTACGACCACGAAGACATCACTTCCCCATTCTCAGAAGCTATCACTCGCCTGTCTGAACACGTAACCTTCGACGTAAAGCACTACTACGCCAAGGTTGCAGTCAACAAGGCAATCGTGCAAGTCTACAACAAAGGCCCAGAAGCCGCATTTCGTTTGATCGATATGCACATGGTCAACGGCGCGTTGAAACTTTCCGAATTGCTTGCGCTTGACATTTACTCTTACGGACAAGACAAGTCCGGTGGTGACGGTACCAACCGCACACTGAACATCAACGGTCTTGCCGAAATTGTGAACGACAACGTTTCCGATTCTTGGGAAACTTTGACAGACGCTGACGGACAAACCTTTGACCAACTTGGCTCGGCCACTACAGGTCTTCGGTCTGACGTCTCTGGCGCGCTTGACGGTAACGTGACAAACGTTGCTGGTTCCATCACGTACAAAACCATGGACGAAAAGTACATGGAAGCCGTGATTGGTACGGAACAACCTAACCTTGGTGTCACAACCAACCTTGGGTTCTCCTTCATCAAGCAAAAGTTTCAACCCCTTCAACGGATCACTTCGGTAGATCCCAACGTTGGCTTCACCGGCCTGGAATTTAATGCCTCGCGCATTATGGTATCGCAATACGCACCTGGAACACAGGGCGTTGGCGAAAACCTTTCCTCAGAAGGTGAAGTGCTGTGGTTCCTTAACACACCGCATTTCCGACTTTGGATCACGGACGACGCTGAGTATGCCTTCGGCTTCTCAGGATTCAAGGGTAAGAGAGACGACGACTTGCTTGCTGGACAAATCAAATTTGCCGGTAACCTGACGTGCGTTGCCCCTCGACTCCAAGCGCAGTTGAACCAAATCACAGGGTAATCCCTCACGGGGGTCTGAAACACGGCCCCCCTTTCCTTTAGGAGAACTCTTATGCCTCTGACATTTACAGAAGAAGAGCAACAGTCATTTGGATCACTCCGCGGTGTCACTGCGAAAGTCACTTTTGATGCGTCGTATCTGACCGGTGGTGAATCTTTCCTTCCCA
>JAGLHE010000324.1 GCA_023143685.1 Candidatus Omnitrophota bacterium | reverse complement strand
AATCAATTAGAAGCGCGTGGGCAACAGTAACTCTTGAAGAATCGCAATTAATTCTCGCGGAAAGTCCTGCGCGGCCAGAAGAAATAAAAGCCCAGGAAGCAGCGGTAGAACAAGCGGAAGCCAATTCCGCGAACATTTTAGCACAACTCTCTAAAACGGTTCTACGCTCGCCTATCAGTGGGGTAGTAACGCAGAAAGAAATTGAAATTGGCGAAATCGCTTCTCCAAATAGCATAGTGGTGTCTGTGATTTCTGCTGACAAATTTGAAATTGAAGCGGATATTTCCGAGGCTGATATAGCTAAAGTCCAGCTTGATAATACAGCGGAAATTACTTTGGATGCTTTTACGGAAGACCAAAAATGGACGGGAAAAGTAATTAGAATCAATCCTGCGGAAAAGATAATTTCAGGAGTTGTCTATTATGAAACGGCTATTACTTTTAACAAACTTGACCCAAAAATCGCTTCAGGAATGACCGCTAATGTTGATATTTTGACGGCGTCAAAAGAAAATGTTTTGTCGGTTCCGCAAAGGGCTGTGATACAAAAAAACGGCAATAAAATAATTAGAGTTTTGGTTAATGGGGAAGTTAAAGAGCAAGAAGTTCAAATTGGTTTGCGCGGCAGCGATGGAGAAATAGAAGTTATTTCCGGTCTTAAAGAGGGTGACGAAGTCATTACGTTTATTGAAAAAAGTGATTAAAGCCGAAAATTTAAAAAAAGAGTACCGTAATGGTGAAATAGTAACTAAAGTTTTGCAGGAAATTTCTTTTGAAATTAAGCAAGGTGAGTTTGTGGCGATAATGGGACCGTCTGGTTCGGGCAAATCGACTTTAATGCACATTTTGGGATTTTTGGATAGGGCGACTAGCGGCGATTACCATTTTGAGGGTAGGGAAATAACGAAGTTAAAAGACGATGAGCTGGCTTTTTTGCGAAATGAAAAAGTCGGTTTTGTTTTTCAGTCGTTTAATTTATTGCCGCGGACAACGGTTTTGGACAATGTTAAATTGCCGTTAACTTATTCGCATAGTAAAAAAAATGTTGACGAAATAGCAAAAAAAGTTTTAGAAAGTGTCGGATTGGGACATCGTTTGAATTATTATACCAATCAAATATCAGGCGGAGAGAAACAAAGAGTCGCTATCGCGCGGGCATTGGTGAATAATCCATCAGTGATTTTTGCCGACGAACCGACAGGAAATTTGGATTCAAAATCGGGCGTTGAGATTGTGCAAATTCTCCTTGACCTGAATAAGAATATAGGCACGACACTCATATTCGTCACGCATGATCCGGAGATAGCCTCACATACGAAGCGGGTGATCAGCCTGCTAGATGGTTTGATCACGGAAGATCGGATTGTGGAGAAGTAAATTGCCGCGGCTGGAGTCGCGGCAGATGTCACCGGCAAAACGAAAAAGGTATGCAAATGGATTTGTGGAGAATCATCTTAGAGGCGCTGGACAGCCTAGCTAGTAATAAAGTGCGCTCGGCACTAACCGTGCTGGGCATAGTGATCGGTGTAGGTGCTGTAATCGCCATGCTAGCCATTGGCGCCGGAGCACAGAATACCATCACTGGATCGAT
>JAGLHE010000323.1 GCA_023143685.1 Candidatus Omnitrophota bacterium | reverse complement strand
GCGAGGTATTGATCTATTGCCATAGCTGAGGCTTTTCCTGCGCCCATAGCGAGGATCACGGTTGCAGCTCCAGTGACGATATCGCCACCCGCGTAGACGCCTTGTTTCGAGGTCAAGCCAGTTTCTTCGTCGGCCACGATGGTGCCCCATTTGCTGCGTTCGATGTCGGGTGCTGTGCGGAAGAGAATGGTATTGGAGCCGCTGCCGATTGCATTGACGATCGTATCAACCTCCATGATGAATTCAGAGCCGGGTATGGGGACGGGACGACGGCGGCCAGAGTCGTCGGGTTCGCCGAGCTCCATACGGATGCATTCCATGGTGCGAAGCCAGCCATCGTCGTTGCCAATGAAGCGGGTAGGTGCCATGAGGAAGTGAAACTTAAGGCCTTCCTCTTCTGCGCGTTGGATTTCCTCGATGCGTGCGGGGGCCTCGGCACGTGTACGGCGATAGACAATGCAGACATCGTCGGCGCCGAGGCGAATAGAGACGCGGGCCGCATCCATCGCGGTATTTCCTGCACCGAGCACAACCACCTTTTTGCCAACGACGATGGGCGTATCAGCCCTCGGGAAATCGTAGGCAAACATGAGATTGGCGCGAGTAAGGAACTCGTTGGCCGAGAAGATACCGCAGAGATTCTCACCAGGAATGTTGAGGAAACGGGGCAAGCCTGCACCTATACCGATGAAGGCTGCCTGAAAGCCCTGTGCGAAGAGCTCGTCTACGCTGTATAACATTCCGATGATGTAGTCGGTCTTGATCTTCACGCCGAGTGATTGGATGTAGTTGATCTCGGCTTCGACAATTTTTTTGGGAAGGCGGAACTCGGGAATGCCGTACACGAGCACGCCACCGGGTTTATGGAGCGCCTCAAAAATAGTCACATCATGGCCTTTAAGTGCGAGTTCGCTGGCAGTGGTGAGTCCGGCCGGGCCAGAGCCGATCACGGCGACGCGCTTGTGAGTTGGAGGTGGCAGGGGTGGGACTTCAACGGCGTTGTGCTCCCGCTCGTAGTCGGCAACGAAACGTTCCAGGCGTCCGATAGCCAGCGGCTCGCCCTTCTTAGCCAAAACGCAGGTCTTTTCGCATTGATCTTCCTGTGGGCAGACGCGACCGCAGATAGCAGGCAGGGCGTTAGCCTCTTTGATCTTGCGGGATGCGCCGATAATGTCACCATCTACAATGAGCTGCAGGAACGCCGGGATATCAATCAAAACCGGACATCCTTGAATGCAGACGGTGCGCTTGCACTGGAGACAGCGCTGCGCTTCGAGTCGTGCCTGCTCCGCAGAGTACCCAAGAGGTACCTCCTGAAACGTTGTCTTGCGCAGATGGAGGTCGAGCTGGGGCATTTTCTGGCGCGGAATGCGCAGTGCAGCTTTTTTCTTTTCCGGATCTCCCATGTGGTTTTTCGCCTTTATATTCAGTCGCCCTCCATAGCGACCTTGCGTATATGCTTCTTTTTCATTTGCTTCTGATGGCGGCGATACGCCTCGTCTTCAAGCGGCTTAAATGTTTCCATGCGTTTGAACATCTCGTCGAAATCTACCTGGTGCCCGTTAAACTCAGGGCCATC
>JAGLHE010000322.1 GCA_023143685.1 Candidatus Omnitrophota bacterium | reverse complement strand
TCGCTCCAACCGGTTTATCCGGGTTGGGAGGAAGGCTTTCAGTTTTTGAAATTGTTCCCTGATGTGATATAAAACAGCATCGTGATCGACACGCGGACGGAAGAAGCCTAAGTTTCGTTTATGAATTGTGGGAGAAGCTGCGAAGAACTCACAAGCTGAGGTTGAAAAAATGATCAGATGGTTGCCCTTAAGAGTCGTATTCTTTCTGATACTTCTGATGGCGTTGCCGGATCTATCCCATGCCGGACAATCCAAAGTCATCCACGTATACGATGGCGACACGATCAGGGTCATTGAAAAGGGAAGGGAAATCAAAGTCCGGCTAGTCGGTATCGATTCTCCTGAAACATACAAAGGGAAAAATAAACCCGGCCAACCCTTTAGTCGAAAATCAAAAGACTATCTTTTAAAATTGGTTTCAGGAAAAACGGTTGAAATAATGAGCTATGGGACCGACGATTATAGCAGAATTTTGGGGGTAATATATTTGGACGGAATTAGTATTAATTTTGAAATGGTCAGATCCGGATTGGCCGAGGTCTATAGAGCCATGCCGCCGAAAGGATTCGATATCACTGCATATAAGGAAGCTGAAAAAGAAGCCCGAAAATCCAAAAGGGGCATGTGGATTCAGGGTGATAAGTATATAAGCCCGTGGAAATGGCGCAGAAGGTATAGATAATGGCAAGATCTGAAATTTACGCTGGTATTTGTGGATTTAAGACGGAAGTGGAAACTCGCATGGAAGGTACTCAGTGCACGATCCAGATCAAAAGCGACTGCGAAGCCATGCAGCGGTTAGCAGAGGAATTGTGCGAAATCGATCCGTTTCGGGAAATCAGTTTCCGGGGCGATGGGCCGCGTACCCTGAAACTGGGGACCCAGTATTGCACCCATACCGCATGCCCGGTACCGGTTGGGATTATCAAGGCCATCGAAATCGAGGCCGGCCTGGCACTGCCTGCGGACGTCACCATTCGACTATCCAAATAAAAGCCATCGCAAAAATGCATCTAATGCTCAATGGCAGCGGTGACCCCCTTACAAGCGGGACTTCGCATCTCAAGTGAGAAGGTGATGGGCTCAGCAAGCCTCTTCAAAATGCTCACATGCTACCAGATTGTCATCGACTCTTTGGCAATTTGCGTCAATTCCTTTTCCCCGGTTACACGCGGGCAGCTCACCATCAGACGCTCCTGTTTCAAACTCCCTTCAACGATCTGGGGAATATCCGCCTCCGTATAGCCCAGTTCATTTAAACCGTTCGGAAATCCGATGTCCTTCATTAATTGTGTGATTTGATCCGAAAGCGCCAAGGCCGCCTCCATGTCCGACATCCCCCTTCTGTTCAGCCCTAGAAGCTCTGCCGCATGGGCGTGTTTTTCGGGCCAGATGGGTGCGGTGAACTTAAACGCGGCCGGAGCGGTTACCGTAACCGCCTGGCCGTGAGGTATCATCGCTTCATCCACGCGATATCCCGCTGGGCGATAGTCACGTATCATTCCGGCAATCGGATAGCCCATGGAATGGGGGATATGCACGCCCGCATTGGAGAAACCCATCCCCGCGACGGTGGAACCGGCCATCATGTGCCAC
>JAGLHE010000321.1 GCA_023143685.1 Candidatus Omnitrophota bacterium | reverse complement strand
AATTTTAATGTCCGTTCCATTATTTCGTCTCCTTTACTTCACTTTTCCACAATTCTTTTGGTAATTTTGTTCCTATTGGTTCCGACGTTTCTATTCTACCATGTTGTTTCTGTTCTTCAGGAATTTTCTTATTATATTCTTCAATAGACATCTTCATATCCACTCGGTGATCTCTTCCATACCCACGATAGCCAGGTGGCAAATCCAACAAACCAACCGATTCATAAGTAAAGACCGGTTCACTGTCAGGATCGGGCCAACGCGCTAAAGTGCGATTTAGCCATTTATTGTCATCCCGTGCTGGATAATCTTCTCGGCTATGCGCTCCACGTGACTCTGTTCTATCCAAGGCTCCCCTTGCAATCAAATAAGCCTGTTTCGCCATTCCTTCAATACGTAGGGCACTAGACAATTCAGGATTCATTCCCGGTGCCTGAGTATGTACTTTAACATTTTTTGTGCGTCTCACAATATCTAATAATCCTTCTGTGGCTCTTGTTAGTCCTTCTTCCGTTCTAAAAATATGTACATCTTTGATCAATATAGCAGAAATTTCATCGCGCAATTTATAAACATTCTCTCCGTCGGAAGCGTTCAACATTTTAGCGATTTTATCTTGCTCGACTTTAGCAAATTTTTCCGCTAATGTTTTATCTGCTATTAAGGTAGCCTTTTTAGTGTATTCAGCAACTTTTTTACCAACAACCATGCCTCCCACAACTGTTTCAGCTAATGAATTTCCGCCAAGCCGATTAAATCCGTGCATGTCCCAACAAGCAGCTTCGCCAAGTGCAAAAAGTCCCTCTAAATTATACGCGTGACCATCTTTATTAACACGAATACCGCCCATTGAGTAATGTTGGGTTGGGCGCACAGGAATTAAGTCCGTTATTGGATTTACTCCTATAAAGTACATACAAATATCATGTACTTCACGAAGTTTGGTGGTAAGATGTTCCTTTCCAAGGTGTCTCAAATCCATCCACAGATGCTCACCGTAATGAGATTTAACACCTTTGCCCTTTAGCATGTGTTCTTTCATCCTACGAGATACAACATCTCGTGAAGCTAATTCTTGTTTATCGGGTTCATAGTCCGGCATAAATCGATACTCATCAATATCTAAAAGGATACCACCATCTCCTCGACAACCTTCAGTTACTAAAATATCCGTTGGTACGATACCTGTCGGATGAAATTGAACCGCTTCCATATTTGCCAATGGAACCACACCGGTTTGCAGTGCCAGCCAAGAACCTGTCCCTTCATTAATTACAGCATTTGTTGATTCGCCATAAATACGGCCGTAACCACCTGTAGCAATAACAGTTGATTTTGCTAAATATGTTATGATTTCTCCATCCCGTAATGAACGGACAACCGCGCCATAACAACGTCCATCAGCATGTATCAATTGTAATGCTTCCATACGGTCATGAACCGGAATTCCTAATTGAACTACCAGATTGTCCATTGTATATAGAACCGTATGTCCCGTTCCATCAGAAGTATAACAAGTACGCCATTTTGCAGTACCACCGAAAGCTCGAGCTGTAATGAGCCCTTCTTTTTCTTTTTCTTCAACAATGGTGGCTTTTTTTCCTTTAATATAAACATCCCGAGAACCTGCTTCTACGCGATTCCATGGAACACCAAAATGTGCCATTTCGCGCATAGCAATTGGTGCGTTGTCTGCAAAAATACGAGCAACTTCCTGGTCTGCTCCCCAATCCGATCCTTTAACTGTGTCAAGCCAGTGAATGGTTGGATTATCACCCTTTCCCTTAACTGAATTTCCCAGTGAGGCTTGCATGCCGCCTTGCGCCGCTGATGAATGGCTTCGGCGGGGTGGCACCAATGATAAAATAATTACATCTTGTTCTTCTTTTGCGCATGCAATTGCTGCTCTTTCGCCAGCCAGTCCGGCACCAATCACTAATATATCACTTGTGATAACTCTCATGATAATATTCCCTCCCATGGACCGGCTAATCCGATAGTAGTTGCAATACCCAAAATAACATAGAACCAAAATAGAAAATAAAACACTATTCTTGAATACTTTCTAACAAACCAAGTATCTGCGAACCATTTTACTAATAATCTATAAACACCTATAGCCATGTGGGTGACGACAGCAAACATTAAAATCCCATATAAAATCCATAATCCGCTTTCTACCCGCGATGTAGCTATCTCTGCGGACAATCCCGATGGTTGGCCGGAGACACCCATGTTCGTGAAAATATTCCAGCCAACTAAAATTAAATGGAAAGCTCCAGTAGCTAAAACGATCATTCCGGTGCGAACTTGCCATATCCATAAAGATGTTTCAAAGTGTCTAGCTAAACTAGTTTCTAATTTTTTATCTTGATTCCATAATTTTTTTGAACCTTTAATCTTTTTTCCAAGCTCCATCATCCGTTTTCTATCTTCGAGCTTTCCGGGTATTTTTCGACTCGCCCACACAAAATGGATAAAAAATACTATTGTGATTAATATTACAATTGGTTTTGCAATGGGAAGGGTGACTTCTAATAAATGAACGGTCCATTGGTATGCGTCTTTACCTAACAAAATACTGCTTTCTAATATTAGATGGCCACAAATAAACATCGCAAGAAATGCACCGGTAAAACCACTAATCCACTCATTTCTTATAGCCCTTTTTGCTTTAAGATATGCTTCGCTTGTTCTGCTCTTCCACGAAGCAGCTTCCGGATATAATTCAGTTTTTAAAGAAGGCATTGGTTTACTCCAAAATGACTTAAAATAAGGTTTAAGAATAATAAAATTTATGACCTTTAGGTCTTGTTTTTCTATATATTTTGTATGAAATGAAGATATAAAATAGCCCCGCAAAAACGGGGCTATTTTATGCTAGTTTATATAAAGCATTCGCTTGAGAGGTCCCCAAATAGAAAAACGAACGGAAAAATCTTTTTCCTCATATTTTGTGAAGTTTAATTCAATATCTAATTTATCAGAAAAATGATATAAAACTGTAGCTTCAGCACCCAGTCCCAAATCAGCCCTAAAGGCCCTTCGTGGAGTTGAACCTAGACTTGTTTCATTTCCACTATTATTGATGATAATCTCTTTTTCGTTTGTTCCATAGAAATATACTTTATTTAATCCAATAGAAAAATCAAAAGCATCAATAGGAAATGTAAATCCCGCACTTAATGGAAATTCAAAAATTCTATAAATATTTTCGTGTAAAATCTCACTATACCCGCCGGTTATTTCTGCCGCAATGCCTTTTATAGAATAAAACTGTACTGCTCCTTTGAAATACACAAAATCAAGCTTTTGGAGTCCTTCTAATTGTATAAAAATTTGATTAGTGCTTTTGAGCGTTTGGTTAATCGCTGAATCATTATAGAAGAATTTCACATTGTCTAATCCCAGAGATAAAGCAACTCGCGTTCCGGATGGTAGCTCCTTGCGATAGCTCATTGACCAAATATTAGATCTCGTTTCCAACGAATCTATATAGCGAGAATGTTGATTAAACTCAGCTCCAACCGTTTCACGTTGAGCATATATGCTACTAGAGATTATTAGTATGCAAAAACTTAATCTTATAAGTGTTTTAAACAAATGGCTATCCTCCCCCCTCATCATCTTCCTCTCCAACTACCGGAAGAATAATATCAATGCTTCCCCTTGTACCATCATCGTAAGCTGCCCAAACTCGAATAATTTCCCCGCCATTTTGAGGCGGGTAGGCAAGCATAACTGTAGCAATTCCATTATTTTTTGTATATGCTCTGTCACAAATCCGGGCCAAGTTATTGGGTACAACACTAAAATAAATTAGCTCCCAATTTAATCCACGCGCATTTTCATCAACAAACAAAGCTGAGATACCAAAATCCCTAACGGCAAATTCGTCATCTATATCACATGCCACAAAATTGGAATCGTCAGATGATATGTTAGCCTCAAATCCCAGTATTAAACGATTATTATTAACCGGCGGTATAAATGTAAGTATCTCATTAGTTAAAACATAATCACCGAAGTTAGCAGTAATTGTTGCATTTGTTGTGTCACTTACTGTGTTTTTTTCGATTCGTAGTGTATCTATTGTCTGTCCCATTGTATTCGTTCTAGACTGTCCCTTAATTGTACCTAACGTTGTCGACCAGGAAATGCCGTTCAAGGGAATTGCCTTATTTCCATCAGATTCGCGAAGGGTCGCCTTAACAAGCGCCCACCCTTCTCCGTCTCCCATTATATAATCCCCAATAGTGTTAATAAGTATTTCTGCTCCAGGTATATCAAAATCTTCTGATTCGGAAGACACTTCCGATGCTGATACAAGTTCGCTAGTAATGAAAATATCGTTTTGGGTTGTGGGTAATACTTCGGCATTGAACACTGAAAGTGCTGTGCCTTGGTCAATTACTTCAACGAGAGGTTGATCCATCCATCCGACACCTCCTGGCGAAGAAAACAAAACACCAACATTGCTTGTAATATAATCAGCATTGGTGGTTTCAAGTAAATTTGTTCTAATATAAGCTTTATAAATACCGTCGTCCGACATATTAGCCGAGTCAATGTATGTAACGCTTGTTATTCCTCGTAATTGAATATTTATATCTTTTGACACACTTGTGTCAGCAGCAACAACAACTTTAACAATTGCAGTAGTATCAATTGAGCTGCCAGCACTTGTAAACGTAACTTCAGCAAGCCCCTCTTGGTTGGCTCTAACATCCGTTGTTGGATTCAAAGAACCAACGGTTGTAGAAAAATCAAAAACCACTCCCGGAATAACCTTATTCGCCGAGTCATATACTTTTGCAATGATGTTTGCTTTCGAAATTCCGTCTGCTAATAATGTGGGTATTTCTGGATCAATAACTTCAATAACTATATAAACCGGTACAGAATATTTGAATTCAACTTCAATATAACTTGTTGCAAATGAAGTCGCAGTTATGGTAGCAACACCCTCTTCTGTTGCGCTCGTTAGTATTGTTGTTGCTTTGCCTGTATCATCGGTTATTTCAATATGACTATTTAGTGTACCTAAGTCTGTTTCAAAATTTACGGTTATTTCCGGTACTGGATTACCAACGCTGTCTTTCAACACCGCTGTAATTACCGTTGAGGAAATACCGTCTGCAAGTAATAATAATGAACCCGCTGAAAGCTCTATATAGGCTGGTCCATAAAATTTTATATCAATTGATTTTACTATGCCGGAAGTCGCAGTTATGGTAGCAACACCCTCTACCGATTCGCTGGTTAGTACTGTTGTGGCCACACCATCACTGTTGGTTAATGCAACTTGGGGGATTAATGTACCAAGGGTGGTTGTGAAATTTACAGTCACATCTGGCATCGGATTGCCAACACTATCTTTCAAAACCGCTGTGATTA
>JAGLHE010000320.1 GCA_023143685.1 Candidatus Omnitrophota bacterium | reverse complement strand
CAACACCGCCCGATCCAAAATCATTCATTCCCCCTCTCAGGCCGGGGCAATAGACCCGCGCGCTCGGCGACCTCCGGCAGCAGTTCCTCCGATTCTATCGCCTGAAGATGCACTCCCCTGATACCGGGAATATCCCCTATGGCATTTATGAGCTCCACGCTGACCTTGATACCCTCTTCCCGGGGATCATCAGCCGATTTCATACGGTCAATAAGACTCTCCGGCACCTCAACGCCCGGGACGTTCTTCTCCATGTACCTGAGCATCCCGGCCGAGCGAGGCACAATCACACCCGCCAGAATCGCCACGCGGTCGGTGAGCCCCATATCGAGAGCTTTAGAAACAGCCTCTCCAAACCGCTTAACATCATAGACAGCCTGTGTCTGAATAAAATCCGCGCCGGCATCAATCTTCTTTTGAAGACGGATAAGCCTGAAATCTTCCGGTGGGGAAAGCGGTGTCCAGGCCGCGCCAATGAAAAAATGCGCCGCTGGCTTTATCGAGTCGCCGCCTTCCTGCCGAGCGTCGTCGCGCAATCCTCTCACGATGGAAATCAGCTGTATCGAATCGATATCATAAACATTCTTTGACCCGGGATGACCTTTGAGCCGGCCCCCGGCACTCGCTTTTTGATGGTCACCGGATATACAGAGGCAGTTGCGAATACCAAGCGCAGAGGCCCCCAGAAGATCGGATTGGATGGCGATGCGGTTCCTGTCACGGCATGTCATCTGCATCACAGGCTCAAGACCCTCCTCCAGAAGTATCCTGGCACCCGCTATGCTCGACATGCGCACAACGGCCGTCTGATTATCGGTGACGTTGCAGGCGTCGGCGATCGACCTCACCAGATCCGCTTTTTTGCGCATCACCCCATGATCAGGTCCCCTCGGCGGTCCAACCTCCACCGTGACGACAAACCGGCCCGCATTGAGAAGTTTTTCCAGGTGACTTTCCACACGCATATTCATTGCCTGAGATCCTCCCGCACCACTTTCTTCGGCCCGCCATGCTCCGAATTAGACCAATCCTTCGCGCCCCAGAGCTCTCTTAAGGACTCGAGCTCTCCACGTGCCTCAGCACGCTCCACGATAAGGCTCCAAACGCAATCGATATTCTCGTCAATCTCACATTTGCCCTCTTTTCGCGTGCCGCCGCACGGGCCGTTCATGAGGCTTTTGGCACACCTTGCTATCGGACACAATCCGAATGTCCTGTCAAGGACACAGTCACCGCAGGCCGTGCACCGCGCCGTCCAGAGTCCGGGTTCATCGCGAATGGCAAGCGATGTGGTGTTCACCCCCGGATAGACGGCAATTTCCGAGAATCGCTCAGCCAACGCATGTATTCCGATGCCGCACGCCAAGCTCAGTATCGCATCCACCTCGGGAACGATCTCGCCCAGTTCCTCCACAAATTCCCACTCGCACTGACGTTCGACAGTTTTTGTGAGAATTCGAACCGAACGACCATCCTTCACGAGCGCCATATGAAGAAGCGGAGCGAGTGTCTCGACCTCCTTCTCTCCACCCGTGGCGCATTCGGCCACACAGGTGTCGCACCCCGCTATCAGGATATTCTTGTGGCCGCTGAGCATCGCCTTTATCTC
>JAGLHE010000032.1 GCA_023143685.1 Candidatus Omnitrophota bacterium | reverse complement strand
TCAACAAATACCCCTCCGTCACTTCCAAAATGCTGGTCCATCAAAATAAACAATATCTCATTATTCCGCAACGTGCGAAAGGCCTCCATCACACATTTACGACGGGGTTTTGTGTGAATCGTATGAACCATCCGATCGCTCATTATTTTCAAAATATATTTTGCAACCTTTTTATCCCGCGCCTCACGCATAATCACATTAATCTTATATCCTTCCTGCGCCAAATCCAAAAGCATTAAAGGAAAATTCCCGAAATGCGCGGTTACCGCGATAACCCCTTTGCCCTGGGCTAAAGCCTGATCAAGGTGCTCCCTGCCCTCAAACGAAAATATCTTTGGTGCCCGGGCAGGATGATGCAAATAATACATCAACTCGATTATATTTTTTCCAATAGCCGCAAAACACCCATGAGTAATTTTCTGAATTTCTTCTTCATTTTTCTGTTCACCAAAAGCAATCATCAAACTTTCCCGTGTGATTTTTCTTAATCTTTTCGCGAAATAAAAAACAATCGCTAACAGCCCCTTAAGCACAATTTTAACAAAACAAAAAGGAAGTACACCGACAAGCCAATAGCCAAAAAACATCCCATGCCTGGCAAAAGCTCGCCGAATATGTTTTTTTCGTTGTTTAGAAATCATGAATTCACCTTATTTATCTTTTATACCCAATTTTCCTTAATAAATCCTTACGCCACGCGATGTCTTCTTCGTTCTCGATTCCTTTGGGTTTCAGGCCATCAATTACTCCCAGGATACCACGCCCCTGGCCGTTATCCACCACTACAACGTCCACGGGATTAGCACTCGCCGCGAAGATCGAACAAACCTCACTCACGTTCTTAATCTGATTTAATATATTAATCGGAAACCCTTCCCTGATCATTACAATAAAACAATGCCCTGCGCTTATGGCCAACGCGTTTTTTGCGGCCATATCTTTCAGCTCATCATCATTCCCCTCAATCCTCACCTTGCACGCCCCTGAGGCTTCACAAAAAGCAACTCCGAATTTTATCCCTGGCGCCGACGAAACGATCGCCTCATACAAATCTTCGACGGTCTTAATAAAATGCGCCTGTCCAAGAATCACATTGACGTCTTCCGGCTTTTCAATTGATACAGTTCGCATTTCCATCGCCTTTATCTCCTTTTCAAATTTCCCTCTCAAAAAAACAAAAAACCTGCGCATCCTTAACAGGTTGTCTTTGCTGCCAGCCTTCCACAGATTCCCTTACACATCCTGCACCCTGACTTTAAAACTACCGGCATGCTTTGGTAATTTCTTCTAACAACTGACGCGAACTTACAGGCTTTTGAAGATGCGCGACTCCCCCGACTGCTCTCTCAGCCGCAATATCTTCCGGAGAATCTTTTGCCGTTAAAAAGAGAACCGGGATGTTTTTTGTCTGCGGATTATTTTTCAATGCAGTACATACATCGCGCCCCTTAATCCCGGGTAAAAGCACATCCAAAACAATTAAATCCGGCTTTTTTTCTTGTGCAATCGTTAGCCCTTCTTCACCTGTACCCGCAGTAAGAATCTCATACCCCTGCGGTGCTAAAATCCCTTTAACTAAAATCCGCATCCCTTCATCATCATCAACGATCAAAACGGTTTTTTTATCTCCGGAACATGCCTCCCCGGGGACAAACTGCCTCTTGATTTTTCCTTGAACATAAAAGAGAACACCGATAATGTGCAAATACAGATACGCCGGTTGAATAAAATCCGGGAAATTCTTCATCAAAAACAAAGAATAAAAATAGACCAAAGCATTGCCTAAAACTAATCCCTGTCGTCCTTTTTCATAAAGCTGAGCTGCAGCACACGCACTAACAAAAAGGCCCGCGTACAAAACAGCCAGTACCATACCGGGAAGATAAAACGGCGGAAACGCTGTGGCAGACAGATATGTTGAAAAAGTCGTCGCGTAAAATAACCCGAAACCATAACTAATGATTGCGATACTTTTATACCGAAGAAACATAACGGCTCCTTTTAAAATAAATTTTTTCAACACCCAGCACCTTCATTCATCAAATTCCCGCAAAACACTCATTCTACTGCGGCATAACTTTTGTTAACATAACAGGGACAACAAATAACAAAATCCTAATTACCACAACAACCCCACCCCAAAACAAAATTTTTCCTAAAACTGAATTCTTTTCCACTTTCAAGGCTCCTTCTTTGTGATGTTATTAATACTAATAGTAACAATGATATTCTATAAAAATTCTTTCGATTATGCAAACATTTCGCCAGGATTTTTTTCTTTAAAACAATAAGAAATATTCTAGCACTCAGTGAGTTACTCAATACTTTTCTTTTCTCTTTAAAAACCCTGCCAGCACAATAAATCCAAAACACAACCAAACAAAAATATCCCCGAACCGGCCATAAAAAGTTTTTTGGCTATTCATGAAAATTTCCGCAATCTTATAACCTGAAACAGCCGTTTTCTTGCCGCTACCATCTTCAACAAAACGGGCCATTCGTCCCCAAGGATCCACAACGCAACTGACGCCTGTGTTAGCAGCTCGAACAAGGGTACGCCGATTTTCTACTGTACGAAAAACCGCAGCCTGCAAATGCAGCAAAGGTTCTTTGCTATCCAAAAACCATGCGTCATTAGTGATATTGACTAAAAAATTTGCCCCGGCACGCGTTAACCGCCTGGCGACGTAACTGATCGTGTCTTCAAAACAAATGAGGACAGAAAAAACCCGTGACTCAGCATTCGCCATTGAATAGGCATCCGGTGCTTCAAGACTTTCGCGGCCTGTACCGCTGCGCGTTGCGCGTTGCGCGTTAAAAGGAAACAACGTTTGTCGTCGTCCGGAACTAAAATCTTCAATCGGCACAATCTGCGAAATACCCGGGAAATACTTTCGAAATGGAATATATTCACCAAACGGCACTAAATGCAATTTATCATGCTGCTTAACAACTTTCCCTTGTTCAGAAATCAGGATCGCTGAGTTATAATATGTTTCCCCTCTTTTCGTAATAGCGCCCACGAGCACAGGGACATTCAGACGATCAACAAAGCCCCGGAAATCCTCAAAGACCTCAGGCTTTTCCCAAATATATCCAGGAAACGATGTCTCCGGCCAAATAATTAAATCCGGCTTTTCTTGCGCAGCCTGCGTTGTCAGGTTCTTCAACTGACGCAAAATCTGCGGCCATGACCAGGGATCCCATTTTCTCTGTTGTAAAACATTCGGCTGAATTACCGCAACACTTCCTTCAGATGAAAAATTCAAAAAGCACAATTTCACCCCGCCATAAATCAACACAACACATACCATGCTGACAAAAATAATCATAGGAGTTTTAAGATTTTTCTTAATGACTTGAACCGCGTCCGAATGACGTGAAAACCAAACCCGATAAACAACTACCAATACTTCTTTAAAAAATACATTACCCATCACTACCAAAAAAGAAATGCCGGCCACTCCGGTAATATCCGCGATCTGGATAACAGGTAAAATTTTATATTGCGTATGTCCGACCATGCACCACCCGAATCCGGTGAAAAGATGGTCTCTCAAAAATTCTAATGCAACCCATACGCTCGGCAGAATAAAAAGTTTGCGTACCCGATTCGTTTTCATAAAAAACACATACCCTAAAGCAAAGAATCCGAAATACAGAGACAGATACGCGACAAGCGCAACTACAGCAAGCCCGGCAAGAACCCATGGGATTTCCGCGGAAGTCGACATATGCACAAACCAATACAACATCCCCGCAAAAAATAAAGCGCCGGTTAAATACCCATATTTAAAAGCCTTACCCGGCTTCTTCTTGTCCAGGAGAGTCATGAAAGGAATCAACGCAATCCAGGCGAGCGGCCAAAGATCAAAAGGCGGAAACGCCAGGATCAAAAGCCCTGCTGAAAAAAAACACAACGCAAATGGTGAAATCAGAAGGTAATGTAATGTTTTTGATAATATGTTTTGAAACATGATCTATCTTGTCTCTCTATTTAAAGACGACGTGTCTTTTTAATAGTTTCGCCATTAATGGTGTTATCTGCGTTCATCCGCGATGGCCAAGCTACCCCCCGCAGCATTTCTTGTATTTCTTCCCGCTGCCACATGGACAAGGATCGTTGCGTCCGACTTTTGGCCCATCCTTTTTGATCGGCTTAGGCGCACTAGGCCGCTCGCCCCCTTGCCCCGGAATAGGAGGCTGGCCACCCATACCCGCTGCAGGACCGGAAAGACTTGAAAATTCGTTATGCACCAACTCCTGCGGCACTGATTCAAAAATACTGCGTCGCTGACGCCTCTCGACAGGCTGCACCTTAAAGATCGTCTCAGCTACTTCCTGATTAATCGACACATACATCATCTGAAACATATGAAACCCTTCTTTCTTATATTCCATCAAAGGGTCTCTCTGCGCGTACGATCTTAAACCTACCGCCTCTTTGAGTTGATCCATGGCATACAAATGATCTTTCCATTTCGAATCAATAATGTTTAACAACAAAATTCGTTCAATATAACGCAACTGTTCAGTTGTAATTTCCTTTTCTTTCTGCTCATAAATCTTAAGAAGTTCATCTAAAAGAAACTCATGAATTCGTTCTTTAGCCATACCATCCAGGGTTTTTCTCGACGAAAATAAATCAAACCCAAACTTTGCCCGCAAGTAAACTTCCAGGCCATCCATATCCCACACAATTTCCTGCGATTCCGTGGACGCCGAGAACAGATACTGTTCAACAACGCCATAAACAACATCATCAATGGCCTCTAAAATCAAATCCTTCACGTTTTTACTTTCAAGAACATTCCGCCGTAAACTATAAATCGCCTCCCGCTGTTTGTTCATGACATTGTCATATTCAAGAAGCTGTTTACGGATCTCATAATTATGCCCTTCGACACGCTTTTGGGCAACCTCCAGGCTGCGCGCTACGAGTGGCACTTCGATGACCTGTCCTTCTTCCATCCCCAATTTGTCCATAATCATCATAATCCGGTCAGAACCAAAAAGACGCATCAGGTCGTCTTCCAGAGAAACATAAAAACGCGATGAACCCGGATCCCCTTGCCGGCCGGACCGGCCGCGCAACTGATTATCAATCCGTCGAGACTCATGCCGTTCTGTTGCCAGAACATGCAACCCTCCAGCCTCAACAACCTCATCATGTTCACGCTTGCATTGTTCTTCAAACTGCTGCAAAAACTTTTTTGTTAGCGCATCCTTATCGTCACCTTCTTCTGCCTTTTGATCAACCAGACTTTTTGCTAAAAACTCCGGGTTTCCGCCAAGCACAATATCTGTCCCCCGGCCAGCCATGTTCGTTGCAATCGTAACCGCACCCTTACGCCCGGCTTGCGCGATAATCTGGGCTTCCATTTCATGATACTTCGCGTTTAAAACTTTATGCGGAATCCCCCGACGCTCCAACAATGCTGATAACAGCTCGGATTTCTCGATAGATATGGTCCCCGCTAAAACAGGCTGTCCCCGCCCATGACACTCCACGATTTCTTCAACCACTGCCGCAAACTTTTCTTTAAAAGTTTTATAAATGCAATCTGTATAATTCATCCGTTGTAACGGACGGTTGGTCGGCATGACAATCGTTTCCAGATTATAAATCTGTTCAAACTCTGTTGCCTCAGTGTGCGCGGTTCCGGTCATCCCGGCCAATTTTTCATACATACGAAAATAATTCTGAAACGTGACCGTTGCCAATGTCTGGTTTTCCCGTTCAATTTTAATTTGTTCCTTAGCTTCAACAGCCTGATGCAACCCGTCTGACCATCGACGGCCCGGCATCATACGGCCGGTAAATTCATCAACAATCACAACCTGCCCGTCACGCAACACATAATCCACGTCATTCTTGAAAAATTCTTTGGCCTTTAAGGCCTGCAAGATATGATGTCGATACTCGATGGTATCCATATCATGTAATGTCTCTACCCCAAACTGTCGCGCTGTTTTTTCTTCTCCCGGCTCTGTCATCGAAATCGAACGCGCTTTTTCATCTGCAATATAATCATACCCTTCGGAAAGCTGTTCAACTGTGATATCTTTAAATTTGGCTTCTATGATCTCCCCTTCGGTCAACCGGCGGCCTTTTAAACCGCGCGCGATTTCATTCGCTTTATAATACTTATCCGTCGACATTTCAGCCGGCCCGGAAATAATCAATGGTGTTCTTGCCTCATCCACCAAAACACTATCCACCTCATCGACGATCGCGAAATGATGTTTACGCTGGGCCATGTCTTCCTTAAAATTCACCATATTGTCCCGCAAATAATCAAAACCAAACTCATTATTGGTTCCGTACGTAACATCACTTCCATACTCGCCTTGCCGCTGGCTCGGGTCCATATCATGCAAAATAACACCGACTGTTAACCCTAAAAACTCATAAATCGGCCCCATCCAATGACGGTCACGATTAGCCAGGTAATCATTAACTGTGACAACATGAACACCTTCGCCGGTTAACGCGTTTAAGTAAACCGGCAAAGTTGAGGTTAGGGTTTTTCCTTCCCCTGTTGCCATCTCTGTAATCTTTCCTTCATGCAAAACTATCCCGCCGATCAACTGAATATCATAATGCCTTAATCCCAAAACCCGCTTACTCGCTTCTCTTACCACTGCGAATGCCTCGGGCAAAATTTCTACTAAAACAGCTTTCTTGACTTTTTTAAACTCATCTTCCTCCCTGTCAACCTTCAGGCTGATCTCTTCGCGCTCATCACTAGAGGTGGCTTCGTGATACTTTTTATTAATGGCCTCAAGGGCTTCCTGTTTTTCCTTCGTTGCTTCCTTATACCGGACTTTAAAGGCATCTGTTTTCGCGCGCAACTGTTCGTCCGACAATGCTTCTAAATCCTTTTCCCTGGCATTAATCCGGGACGCGATCGCAACCATACGTTTAATCGTTGAGGCTGATGGTAAAGGAATATCTTTCGGGATATGCGCCGACACCTTCGGTTCAAACTTATCTATAAATTTTTGTGTTCCTTTAACAACAAATCCTCGAATAAAGAAATCAAACATGATCGTTCCTTTTTTAATTATTATCCGGTTTCCAGCGTAAATACGCCTCAGTAAAAAGTTCCAAATCCCCGTCCATTACACGCGGGACATTTCCGGTCTCAGCTTCAGTGCGGTGATCTTTAACCATATTATACGGGTGCATGACATACGAACGGATCTGGCTGCCCCACTCAATCTTTTGCTTGGCGCCATACTCCTTGGCCATCACGGCTTCTTGTTCCTTTAATTTTTTCTCATATAGACGCGCGCGCAAAATTTTCATCGCGGTCTGTTTATTTTGCAATTGCGAACGTTCATTCTGACATTGAACAACAATATTCGTCGGTAAATGTGTAATGCGCACTGCTGAATCTGTGGTATTGACACTCTGTCCTCCCGGCCCGGATGAACGAAAGATATCAATACGCAACTCATCCTCATCAATCTCTATTTCAATATCATCTTCTATTTCAGGAATCACGTCTACCGAAACAAACGACGTGTGCCTGCGACGGTTCGAATCAAAAGGAGAAATCCGCACCAACCGATGCACACCTTTTTCTCCCTTTAAAAAACCATACACCATGTCCCCTTCAATACGCAGCGTCACATTCTTAACCCCTGCTTCTTCTCCAGGCAGCAAGTCTGTCGTAGTTACCTGATACCTTTTATTATCAGCCCAGCGTGTATACATCCTGAGCAGCATATTCGCCCAGTCACATGATTCCGTTCCGCCCGCGCCGGCATTAATACTTAAAATGGCATTATTTCGATCAAACTCACCGCTTAACAGGGACTTTGTTTCAAGCTTATTCACTTCTTCTTCCAAAGAAGACACTTCTTGATGAATCTGCTCAAGCATCTCTTCTTCTTCTGCAGAAATTTCTGTCAACTCTTTAAGTTCAGCTAATTTATCACCAATGTTTTCAAAAGGGTCAACACAACCCTTTAAAAACTTTAATTCTTTGAGTATTTTATTAGAACTTTGAGAATCATCCCAAAAATTGGGTTCATTCATTTTGTCCTGGATGGACTGGATAGACGCAATCTTGGCAGGAAGGTCAAAGAAACCCCCTAAGTTGCTGGAGTTTTTCACCTAAAATATCAATCGTTTTCTGGATATCTTCTAGCATTTTAATAAATAGTATAAATAGTGTTTTAAAAAAAAATATTATAACATAAAGAGAATGAAACACAAGGGCGAGAAAACGAATCAAATAATTCAGGCCTTTTGCTATTTATTTGCTCCTTTTCTTGTCCTCTTAGCATTAACATGCTATTATTTAATATATTTTTAGGAAATCAAATTATAAGGAGAATTTCTATGCATTTGATGCGTATTCTAATTGTTGATGACGAGATTACATCATGTTCAAAGCTAACTGCAATGCTTGAAGCCTATGGAAAGTGTGAAACAGCCTGTTCAGGGGATGAGGCTATTAAAAAATTTCTTGAGGCCTGCAAATCAGAAGAACCGTATGACCTTATAACTATGGATATAGATATGCCTGGAAAAAGCGGGTTAGAGGTCAACGAATTTATTCGTGCCTGGGAAACTGAAAATGCTATCCCTGAAGAGGTTAAAGTTAAAATTTTAGTTGTTACGGGCATGACTGACAGAAAAATACTCGCAAACTCTTGCATAAGCGGTGCAGAAAATGCCCTTGTAAAGCCTGTTTGTTTAGAAGAATTGAGTGAGGCGTTAGAAGCAATGGGCATCGTCCCTCAGTATTAATAATTCTCTACAAAAAAGGGGTATCAAAATTTGTGCCTGTTGCCCACTATTCACTTATACACTTTCCCAAACAATCCAAAAAGAATTCTTTACTCCACAAATCAATCGAAACGCGGTCAATAGGTTTGACAAACCCCACAACATCTTCCTTCATTTTATCCCACGCTAACGAACAAATTTTCTTTTCCATTTGTTCTAAAAACCAGTCTTTATCAACAACTACTCCTTGCCCCATCCAAGATCCCTGCTGGTCAAGCGCTTTACCCAAAAATTCAAAATTAATAGCCGCGTTACGGCTTACATACCAAATAAAATCATACCAATCCCGTCCCTTAACATATTCCCGACATAATAATGCGTGAATTTTCCCGGCAAAAAGACTGGACATCTCCAAAACTGTTGAGGAACACGCAAAAGGAAAATCCAAAAACTTATTTTCAAAGATAGCCCCAGACGGTGGATTGGTATCCACTTCCACTTTAATTTTAATTTTGCGCATTGACCGATCCGCCCTCAAATGACTTAGCTGTAAGACCTTTCCTAACGAATCATCTTTCAAAAATGCCTTTTTAACCGCCCGATCAACACGAGAACGATCCGCCACCTCGAGCTGATATCCATAGGCCTCAAACTCCTGCGATACTTTTTTTAAATAACCTTCTAAATCAAAATGTGGGTCCGGATCTTTCAACATAAAATCCAAATCTTCTGAAAAACGATTCAAACTATAATAAATACGCAAGCATGTTCCCCCATGAAAAGCAGCAAGCTTAAAAAAGTCACTCCTCGACAAAGCTGCTAACGCAACCTCTTGTGTAATCTCGCGCAACGCATACTCCTCCTCTTGCACAGACTGGCATTGATAAGATTCTAATCTTTCCTGAATAATCTTAACGCTCATACCCCAACTCCTTTTTCATGCCGTCGAGAAACCGCTGAACCCGACGACTGTGATAATTCTGCTTTAAAATATCGATTTCCTGCTCACTAATTTCCTCAAAATAATCTTCATCAATCCGAAGGCTTTCAACAAGCGGAGTCAAGTCAGCCCAATCCTTTTTACGAATATAAATATAATCAACCAACGCCTTAAACGGACTCGCCATAAAAAATCCACCTCCTGAACCCTCCACCCTATCTACCCCTTCATAAAAGATATCCGATGGAATTCTCTTAAAACAAAAACGTCCCAAAGGCGTATCAAAATCTTGAGACTTTTTCATGCTGGCACTCGTTACAGAATAAACCGCTTCTGGAATCCAGCCGTGATACGACAAGGCGGATTCGAGGCTTACATAAGATGGCCCATAAATATGTTGTGCCAATTCATAAAGGCTCACTTTATGCCTGGCATATTTAGGGGCCAGACCATAAAGTCCTCTACGGATATGAATAATCTCCTCACTAGCCACAGCACGCTTCATTAAACCATATCGCTGATCCGGCGTCCCTGAAAAGATATTCATCAAATCCGCATCTGTAAAAATATCTTTGGGGATATTATCCCTAATCATCTCTGTCGCTTTTTTCATCTTAAACCTCAATATATTCTCAATACTGTCATAATTTGACAGTATAGTGAAAATATAACACATAAACAGCTAAAATGCAATATATCATTTCCAGAAACTGTCATTTTGTGACAGGTTCCTGCATAAACAAAATAAACTCGCTTGATATTTTTGACTGCTCGCAACTATTTTATGGCCGTGTGGGAATTTCGAAAAAAATATTATTGAAATTCCTATACTATAAAAATGCGGCAAATCAGGCCACCCCGCCCATTTTGCCGCACTTATCATGAAGACACCAAATCCAAACTACCAACCCATAATGCCCCCATAATTTAAAATTCACATTTTATTTCTTTTTCTTTCCCAAAAGAACAATCCCCACACAACATATCAATGAAATCACGCCAATATAAAAATCAGCTAAAATACGTATCACCCGATCAGCCGGGGCCAATGCATACACAAGCCATATTACCCCCAACAATACAACAACACTCCACTGTTGTTTATTCATTGACTATCCTCCGCAACCTCAAATCATTCCTCCTGCCCCCACTTATTCCAAAACACATGGGTCGGGTCAAATTTATCCCGTGGTTTATTTTCTCCTGCCCTTTCACCAACAGCGATCACACATAACGGCATAACATGTTCCGGAAGGCCTAATGTCGCCCTGACAAAGGCAACCCGGTCTTCCCTCGGCTGTGCCGCTGTCCAGCAAGCGCCCAAACCCATAGCTTGCGCAGCAATTAGAATATTTTCCGCGGCCGCACAACTATCCTGAATCCAATAATCTGTTTCCGCCCCTCCATGCGCGATCTCTAAATCGCTTAAAACCACTATCGCGTGTTTAGCTGTCAAAAGCATTTTCGCATACGGAAGCCCTTCAGCCAACTTTTCTATAATCTTTTCATCGTCGACAAGCACAAAATTAAAATGCCGCGTATCCCTTGACGTTGGCGCGGCCATACCCGCCTTTGCAAGTGTTAAAAGCTTCTCACGGCCCACCGGTTCTCCAGTGTATCTTCTGATACTTCTTCGCTCAAAAATTGCTGTTAACGCGTCCATCCCCATCCTCCTTTAAAATTATTGGAAAGCACCGTCTACCTTTTTATTCATGTAACAACCAAATAAACCTCTGGCACTCGCAAGCTCAGCTTCGCCCCATACTTCTCCCACTAATCGTGATTGACTTTCGTCGTATTTTATGAATACCGCTGCATGCCTTTTATTTCCATATTAAATTCATCTTTACTATCCGCGCAATTCCTTGCAATCTCTTCATCAACTAGCCCGTCTTTCACTAACCCTACCAATGATTTCTTAAATGACTGCATGCCGAACAATTCTCCCTCATCAATAAAATTCTGAATTTCATTAACTTTCCCCTCTCTAATCAATCGCGCGATCGTTGGCGTAACTACCATGGTTTCATAAGCCGGCACACGGCCTGCATCGTCCGCTTTCGGCAGAAGGCGCAACGAAACAACCCCTTTAAGAATCGTTGAAAGCTGCAAGCGCACCTCATCATGTAAATATGGCGGAAAAAAGTTGATAATCCGCGTAATCGCCTGCACGGCATTTATAGTATGAAATGTTGTCATAACAAACGTCCCTAACTCCGTTGAAGTAATCGCGGCCCTCATCGTATCTACATCACGCACAACACCGATATAAATAATATCCGCGCTTTGCTGCGTGACATGCTTAAGTGCTGCGGGATACGAATGCACATCCGGCCCCAGTTCACGCTGATTAATCATACTTTTTTTATCTTCAAACAAAAACTCAATCGGGTCTTCAATCGTTACAATATGTTTTTCTTTTGTCTCGTTAATATAGTCAATCATGCTGGCAATCGTGGTCGACTTTCCACTCCCTGCCGGGCCGGAAAGAATCACAAGCCCGCTCGATTCTTCACAAAACATTTTCAACAAATCTGTTGGTAAATTTAATCCTTCAAACTTCTTAACGCTGGTATGAACATGGCGAGCCACAATCGCGGGGTTTCCGCGTTCCTTACAAATATTCAAACGAAACCGTCCAATCCCTTCCTCGTTATGGATAAAATCCACATCCAGGTTTTCCTTAAACTGCTCCTTACGCTCTTTTGTTTCAAAAAGGTGATCCGCAATCTTGTTCATCTGTTCTTGAGTAATAACATCTTCTGCTATTTTCTGCAACGCGCCATTAATACGCGCCATCGGAACCGCATCCGCACTAATAAATAAATCAGACGCTTCCCGTGAAACCATGATTTTAAATAAATTTTTTATATCCATGTTGACTCCTTTTTTATCAGGCTACGTGCAACGAAACTGCTGCGCCCTATCGTAACCTGTGAGTTACTGTGGGGGTGAATGGTGCGAGGTGTCCCGCACGCAGTTTCGAAGCGGAGCGAAGATGTTTGAGTACGGGATACCTTGCACTGTTCGCCCCCACAGTAACTCACAGGTTGCCCCCTATCTCCCTTTTCTTTTTAAAATTAATATCGAGCTTTTAAACCCCAGATACTATTCACTAGATACCAGCCACTAAAAAGCCTTTATTTTTTCAATTATCTCTTGTTCTGCCCGCAATAATCTTTCTTTTCGGCCATCATCCTTGCCTGCATATTTTCCTAATGTCCCGTCAGACTTTACAACCCGGTGATAAAATAAGCTCGCTTGATATTTT
>JAGLHE010000319.1 GCA_023143685.1 Candidatus Omnitrophota bacterium | reverse complement strand
GGGGGAGGGGGGCCACGGTGCCGGAGATGAGGCGAGAATGAATGATTGGAAAGATTTTAACGAAGTTAGAAATAAATTCGGGTTAAAGATATGTCTCCATTGTAGAAGACCATTGAAGGCATATGTTAGAGTTGATGGCGAAAGCTGGTGGCAAGAATATCTTGTATGCGATGAATGCGAATATGCTAATGACATGAGTCGCTAACCCTCCAATTTATTGGATAGTTTTATTAGGTTGTTTACCCTAGATTCTTTTGAACAAAAATGGGAGTAAGTGAATTAGCGAATAAATTAGTTTCAGCAGCAATTCAAGGCCCCAGAATTTTCGGGATTGCATCAATCTTTCTAAGGCAAGGCTACAAAGGAAACTCGATCGCAGACGACTTACAGAATTTTGACATCAAGGGCGCGCTCATTGACGCTCGTGAAATTGTGGGCGGAATAGATGACGACGGAAACTTTCAACCCGAATGGCTTAAAACCACGTGGAAACCCGTGATCGTCGGGGACTTAGCGACTCGCGGCCTTCAATTAATCCGCAGAGTGATCAGGGAAGTGGTTTAGTTGGAGAAAAATGGAGCGCGCGCTATGAAGAAGCGGGTCAGGACACCGGCAAACGTGTCTCAGAAGCGGTTTGGTGAAAGGGGGCCTAGACGCTAGATGCCCTTCAACTTAGTTGGATTCAGCGAGGCCACGCCCGGAACCGGAACGCCCGGGATTGCTCCAGGTGGAAACGAGCAGCTTTACCGTGTGGCCGGAGATGACCTATACGTCACCGTTGAAGCGCCTTACGTGATTGCTTTCTATGCTGCAGTTGAATCGACCCCTACCACTGCTTTGCTTCGTCAAGCCAAGATGATAGACTATGACTTTACAAGAGTGATGGACCTCAACGTGGGCAACAAAGCTGGAGGATACACGTATATGTTTGGTCGTCCTCTGCCTTTGAGAGTGGATAAGCTTCAAGCTCTCACAGTAAACGCGACCGATGAGGACACCCTTATCGGTGTATGGCTTTCAAGCGGAAAGATCACTCAAGCGATGCTGGACGAGGTCAACCCCACTCATAAGATATATGGCTACGGCGATACGACCCAAGTCGTAAATTCCTGGACTCACATTCCGATTACCTGGACAGAAACTTTAGATGCCGGGATCTATGAAATTGTAGGCATGCGTGGAGCGACTTATCTATCAACGAATATGACTGCTTTGATGCGGCTCAGTATACCCGGCTCTCAGAGTTGGAAGCCTGGAGTTGTATGTCAACACGAGGGTAGCGCTCACGCAAAAATGGATAGTGACTTCATGCACCGTGTTGGCGCAGATTGGCCGCTGATGGGAATCAGCTTCGACACCGAGCATCTACCAAACGTTGAAACTTTATCTCCGGTAGCCCATACAGACCAGGACGTGGAACTCACCCTTCAAAAGGTGGGCTAGTTGCGCCTCTGCGACTTAGAAGCCTACATCAAGGGCCACGTTGAATCCAAGATCGATGAGTTGGACTCTAAGATCGATGCGCTAGAAGCTAGGGTTGAAGCCTTAGAAGGGTAGGCGGTTAGATGCCTACACATCTATTGGTCGTGGGGAATACCGAGGCCACCGGACAAACCATTCCATCGGATGCTCAGAGGACAGTCTTAATCATCCAGAATCTTGATACAGTGGCCGGCACGGATTGGCTTTATTTCAGCGACCAAGCCGGACAAGTAGCAGCGACAGGGATAAGGATCGCGCCTTTGGGTGGAATCGTCACCCTTAGACGTACTCATGGCGAGGAGCCTCATAAAGCCTTTAGACTTGTAGCAGCGACAGCAGCTTGCCCAGTCAGGTGGATGGACTTGTTTGGAGTACCAACGACCGTCATCGAGGAAATGCCAGAGGAACCCGACCCACAAGACCCAGAGAAGCCGGGGCCATCAAAGAAGTTTGATGCGCCTAAGATGCAAGCGATTAAGCGTAGGGTGAGTGGTTACAGA
>JAGLHE010000318.1 GCA_023143685.1 Candidatus Omnitrophota bacterium | reverse complement strand
TACGAACCACGCGTGACACGTCACTAACAAATATTTTTCCATCACCAATTTTACCAGTGTGAGCCGCATTCGTTATCGCTTCGATAGATGCGTCAACCTGGTCATCAGAAATAACGATCTCAACTTTTACCTTAGGTAAAAAATCGATGACATATTCTGCACCACGATAAAGTTCAGTATGCCCCTTTTGTCGACCAAAACCTTTCACTTCTGATGCTGTCATGCCACTAACCCCAATATCTGATAAGGCCTCACGAACATCGTCCAGTTTAAAAGGTTTAATAATTGCTTCTATTTTTTTCATTTTTATTCCTCATGCAATAATCCTTGCAACTATGTCTACTTTAACAGGAAAAAGTTACTGGCAATACCATTGAGCCGTATTCTAAATACGTTTTAGTGTTATTTTCGGCTTCGACCATAGCCAGAAGTAATGGGGTAACGTCTATCCCGGCCAAATGCCCGTTTAGTGATACGTATGCCAGGGGCTGCCTGACGCCGTTTATATTCATTAGTATCAACCATACGCAGTACACGACGTACAATTTCCCGCTCAAATCCAGCGGCTATAATATCTTCCAAGCCCATATCCAGTTCAACATAGTTTTCAAGAATTTCATCTAATACTTCATACGGAGGTAAAGAATCGGTATCTTTTTGATCGGGGGCTAATTCAGCTGAAGGAGGCCGCTCAATCACACGCTGTGGAATATTAGCCGAAACAGAATTCCGATATTCTGCCAGGCGAAAAACCAAGGTTTTTTTGACATCTTTAAGCACGTCATAACCACCTGCCATATCACCGTATAATGTGGCATAACCCACTGCCATTTCACTCTTGTTACCGGTAGTTAATACCATTTTGCCTTTTTTGTTTGAAATAGCCATTAGCAATAAACCACGGCAACGTGCCTGAATATTTTCTTCGGTCGCATCGACCTCTGTTCCTGAAAATTCATCAGCTAATAATTCAAGAAAGGTATTAAAAGGTTTTTCAATAGGAATAACTTTAAAGCTAATGCCCAGGAGCTCCGCTTGTTCTTTTGCATCTTCAACACTCATATCCAGGGTGTAACATGAGGGCATCATTACCGCTTCAACTTTATCTGCACCTAAGGCATCGACCGCAATACTCAGGGTTAAAGCCGAATCAATACCGCCAGACAAGCCAATAACTACGCCCGGGAAGCCATTTTTAGTAACGTAATCCCGCACTCCCGTTACCAAAGCCTGATAAACACTGGCTTCTTCCGAAAGAGCAGGAACAATCGAGGGATTCAGCGGCTTTAAGTTTTCAGTATCAAAATCAATAATTGCCAATGTTTCTTCAAAGGCCACTAAACGATGCGAAAGACTCCCCTCCGCACCAATAACGAAGGATTGACCATCGAAAACCAGCTCATCCTGACCTCCGACTATATTCGCATAAACAATCGGTATTTTGACTTCATTCACTCGCTGACGAACAACATCTTCACGCTCATGTGTTTTCTGCCCATGAAAAGGCGAGGCATTGAGGTTAAGAATGAGCTTGGCGCCAGCATCAAACGTTTGTT
>JAGLHE010000317.1 GCA_023143685.1 Candidatus Omnitrophota bacterium | reverse complement strand
TATATGCCGTGGGTCTGACGTTGGATTCAATTCGTGTGATGGTTCGAGATGAGCCGGATGAAGCGCTGAAACATCTCGGAAACGCCATAGATACACTTAACGCGAACATTCGAGATATTCGTGCGTACATTCTCGATCTTCAACCTAGTCGTCTTAAGGGAACAGATTTTGAGCAAGGTCTGGCACGGTTGAGCCGGGAGTTCAAGGCCAATAGTCTGGTAGAGATAGATCTCCATGTTGAAGATGAAGCACATGACAATCTTCCAGGGGAGACATCACAAAATTTACTTCAAATTGCTCAAGAAGCCCTGGCAAATGTCGCTAAACATGCCCAAGCATCAAGAGTCTGGCTATCATTACGCAATATAGATGAGTGGATATATCTTCAAATTATCGATAACGGGCGCGGATTTGATTTTGACAAGCAACCTGACTTACTGGGGCACGGATTATCGAACATGGAGCAGAGAGCGCGCCAACTTGGCGGTGAGTTCGAGATCGTAACTAGCCCAGGTGAGGGCACCACGATTACCATCCGAGTGCATGAATAGGATTAGGTCTAACTGATATCCACACTCCATGATTAAAGATGTGTTTCCAAGCCTACTTGTCTTGTTCTCCCTTTTTTTTTTACATTGAAAAAACAAAATGAAGGATACGATTGCCCACGTGACAATGCACCTCCCTGCGGGTGACAGACTTCAAATCGGTTCGGGAAAATAATCACTAGAGCGCCCAATCGCCGCGTCCTATACTGAGCTTGCCCGATTATTTGGAGAGTTTGTGGGATCTGCGGGGGTATTCATTGTTGACGAGCATGAACCCGTACGCACTGCACTTGCAGAGCGACTGGGACATGCTGATGTAATCCGAATTTTAGGGCACACTGGTCGAGCAGAAGATGTTGTTCTTGAGGTCGTAGAGAAACAGCCTGACATCGTTCTCTTTGAGGTAAAACGTAGTGATGGTCTAGGACTTGAACTTCTAAGGCAGTTAGCAGCGCTTCCATCAGCTCCCAAATTGATTGTGCTCACTTCCTATCCATCAAGTTGGGAGCAAGATGCAGCTAATCGTGCAGGAGCTGTGAGTTATTTGCTCAAGGACATCGAATCGGAAGAACTAATCAAAAACATTTCAAGGATTTTGGAAGAAGAATGAATTTCGAGTAGGTCTGTTCTATGGTATTTCTTGATCTAGGTGCTAACTCAAGTGCGGAGATAATCGGTCTTTAGTATGTAATCCAACCAAATGAAGGCGAAACTTCCGAGTGAGAGGAAAATGAGAAGTGCGCCTAAGAATGAAAATTTTTCTACAGTTGTGTTGAAGATGAAGATAACTCCAACAGCGCTGGCAGCTCCAAAGAGTACCGAAATGCTCCAAACGATTGCTCGGCGGATCGTCATCGTTTTCAAGCTCTCCTTTAAGTGGGGGGATTGATGCAGGATTCTAATTCACTGGGTGATAGACGTCAAGAATGAGATTCTCCCTATCTAACCCCCGGGGGGTTGACCGCACGATCTTTTCTCATACTTTTCCATCTGGTTAACCCCCCGGGGGTTAAGGGAAAGCAAACAAGCATTCT
>JAGLHE010000316.1 GCA_023143685.1 Candidatus Omnitrophota bacterium | reverse complement strand
GATGTGAGGAGCGGGGTTGATGGGAAGGATCGAGAGGAAAGTTAATTAAAAAAAAATAAATATACCACAATCTTATTTGTTAAATGAATTAAATTTTTCAGTAATCTTACTTTTAATAATTTGTTTTTTATTATTAATTCTGTCGATTAATTTTATAAACATTGTTTTCATAGTTGAAATTTGCGTTCTTGTTTTTTGCATTAATTTTTTAGCATAAGAGATTTTTAACATTAAAATAGTAAATAAAATAATTAAATAAATAAATAAATTCGCCCATTTACTTATGAATAAATAATCCCTTATACCAGCAATAGTCAATGTTACAAATAAAACAAAATTAAAATATGCAAATGCTGTGAAAATCTCCAGTTTAGGTGTGTCTGTTTTATATGCGTGAACATAAATAAAAGATAAAATGTAAAAGAGTATAATTATTAATCCTGTGGCGTACAAATATACACTTTGTGTCTTATTTACACGATCCATTCTAATCTCTATTTTATTTCCTTCATAAGTGAAATTAAGTACTCTTGCTTGTCCCCACGAATCAATAATTATTTCCTTACTTGTTGTATTTATAAAAAAAGAATTTGTAAAATTTTCATCTTGTGTTGATAAATAAATTATCGAATTATAATCCTCGAAAGGGTAGTCATTTCGTTGGATTAAATCAACTTTTATCTGTCTATCAATATTGTAACTGTTATTTATGAATTTTACGGTGTCATTTCTAATAATTCCTTCAAAATAATAACTCAATTTAATGTTTTTAGGTTTATACACTATTTCGTCAAAATTAAGCAATGATTGAATACTTAAGTCTAAGCGATTTAAAATTTGTCCAGTGCTGGGTTCAATATACACATCAATACTTATTGCCTTATTCATGATTTGAATAATCTCAGCTTTGCGGTTCCTTGCATCTGTATATTGAGGATATACTTCAAGGGCTTTATCAAATGCAATTAATGCCTCTTCATATCGCCCCATATTCTTGAAAATTTCCCCTTTGAAGGCCCACGCCTCTGCATAATGGGGATTTAATTCAAAGTTTGTTATGTCAACAATTATTTTGTCAAAAGCGATTAATGCTTCTTCATTCCTCCCCAGACTCTTGAGAGTGACTCCTTTGTAAAACCATATATCAATATTTTTTGGATTTAATTCAAGGGCTTTATTATAAGCAATTAATGCTTCTTCATATTTTTTTGAATTATGGAGGGTAGATCCTTTGTTGAGCCACGCTTCAACATATTGAGGATATATTTCAATGGCCTTATCAAATGCTTTTAATGCTTCTTCATACCTTCCTAAATGCCCGATAGCACATCCTTTGTTGAACCATGCCGCAACATATTGAGGATTTAATTCAAGGGCTTTATCAAATGCAATTAATGCTTCTTCATATTTTCCCAACTTATTGAGAACAGTTCCTTTGTTGTTCCAAGCTTCTGATGATTGGGGATTTAATTCAAGGGCTTTATTATAAGCAATTAATGCTTCTTCATATCTTTCCAAATTCCCGAGAGTAACTCCTTTGTTGATCCATGCCTCTAAATATTGAGGATTTAATTCAAGGGCTTTATCAAATGCAATTAATGCTTCTTCGTATCGGCCCATATCCATGAGATTATCTCCTTTGACGGCCCATGTTTCTGATAATTGAGGATTTAATTCAAGGGCTTTATCAAATGCAATTAATGCTTCTTCATATCGCCCCAGAGTCTTGAGAATTTCTCCTTTGAAGGCCCACGCTTCTGGTAATCGAGGATTTAATTCAACAGTTTTATCAAATGCTATTAATGCTTCTTCATATCTTTTTAAATTATGGAGGGTAAGTCCTTTGAAAAACCATGCTTCTGGTAATTGAGGACTTAATTCAAGGGCTTTATCATACGCTGCTAATTCTTCTTCATGCATCCCCTCCTTTCCGAAAAAAACACCTATGTTAACCCATTCTATCGCTAATTGGAGATTTATTTCATCATTTGATTTTTCTGCATCAGCAACGTTCCCCATTCCACTTAATAGAAAAAGCAATAGTAATACAAATATATATAATTTAATTTTCATAGGCTCAAGTATATTTTAAGATTTTTAATTTGATAATATTTGTTTTGAAATTAAATAAGTTAATAGGACTTAAAGATTGTCGAAAGTCAATTGAGTTTTTTTAGATAATTGGTTTTATAATAATGAATTTCACGTTTTAATTCAAATAATATATGATAGTATCCCAACAACTTCAGCGTCGAAAATCTGCCCCTCATCCACCCAAAACCAACACATTTAATAAGCATCCTACACATTTTAAAACCC
>JAGLHE010000315.1 GCA_023143685.1 Candidatus Omnitrophota bacterium | reverse complement strand
AAGAATCGCATTAACAGCTTCCAGTACTTCAAATGTATCTCCGGTAAAAGTAGTATTTATAGTACCGGCTTCGTGATCTCGGCTCCGCGCGGTCTCCAAAACTGCGCTGACGTCCGGAAACTTCAAGGCGTCTTTGTTCAGCTCGATCTCAATTACGCTCTTGTTCAGCTTGACGAACCCGTATAAACCGGGTTTCAGTCCTAAATCGGAATTGATAATGTGCAATCTCGTACCATCGGTACAAACCGCACGCTTATTTCCGATCTTCATGTGCTGTAACGATAATTTGTAATCGTCCCTCGCCTTTGACCTGGCCGTACTAAGCCAGTAAATCCTGTCAAATACTGCACAGTTATACTTCTTTTCGATGATTTGCATTGTGAACCTCCGTTGATTTTTGTTGACAAATTGTGTTAATCCATGCTACAGTCTGAATGTTGATGCTTTGTTTCACCTCCAGTCATTGTGGGTTCAAGGGCCACCGTTCCACACGGTGGCTTTTGTACGTCTCACAGGATACTTACACCTTGATACGCATATCCTGCGTTACTGGTTTACACAAGTAGATATCAGTCGAGCAACCTTCTCCCGCCTGAATCCACATTCCGAGTTCATCAGCCGAATTGTTCAGATTTTCCCAGTATCGCTCGCACTCCGGAGTGGCTCCGTTAGGCGACAGAAAGTGGTGATACCTTCCACACGGGTCTAAAAACATAAAAGAACCCAGGTAGCTGGACTCGTAAGGTTCGTCGTCACAGTCCTCAACTTCGTCGAACTCTTCTTCTCTTCTGATTCTTCTCAATTCCTTTTTAATTTCTGCTTTGTTCATGTATCACCTCCATTAGATTTTTGTAAGTCTCACGGGAGACTTATCTGTTTAAATACTTCCATCGGGTCTAATTCCAGAGCCACAAGAATTGAACAGCCGACGATAAACTTTGGTTCCATCTTGTAAGTTTCGATCTTTGTCAGCATCTGCTGATTAGTTCCTGCCATCTCTGATAACTCGTCTTGGGTAAGATCGAGCTCCAATCTCCTTGCCTTCGAAATATCCCCAAACTTCATGTTGCCACCTCCCTGTTATTGTTTTAGTACGTCTCCGGTGATACCTACACCCAAATTCAGGTTTCGCGCCCTCAACTCCGAGCTTTTTATCCCCTACACTATAATATAACACATTTATAGCATAAAGTCAAGGTATTTCTGCGTTTATTTTAGCAAGTTTGCACCCTCTTTTGTGGAAATTCCGTAAATTCGCACCCAATTTGCACCCTATTTGCACCCTATTTGCACCCTTTTGGGCCCTTACATTTAGACCAAAAAAGAGCCCTTCCCGTGGACGGAAAAGAGCAAAAAAAATACCCGATTATCGTTAGACAATCGGGTATTCGACCGGAGATAAACTTTATTTTATGTTATTGCATACTAAAGATAATATCCGGTATAGACTTTTCAATTTTGTATGCCATGTCAGGCAGTCTTCCATATTGCCAATGTTCAATGCAGCGTCATAATAACGCTGTATTTTATCAATCCTTGCTAATAGTTCTTTTTCTGTTGGAAATTGCTTTACCATAGGTTTTTAACTCCAATATTGTATTTTTAACTCTAAAATAAGTACCGTAAACAGTTAAACCGTATACGGTACTTATTTTGCAATTAAAATTATCCGGAAAGGTTTTAAATCATTTAGGCATTATTCTTTTTACGTAATAGCGCCTTTTCAATCTTTACAACGCCGATTGTTTCACAATACTTGATAAAAGCTTTCGACGTTGCAGTAAACTGATTTTGTTTAACGTCAGGTAATTTTGAAAAGCTCGCAACAATACCCTTCATCTTGACATTGACTGCAAGTAGTCCCTTGACTACAAAGTCAATGTCATTTTCGATTGTTGCAACAGTTTTCTTGACTGTTTTTGGCTTATCATCGGTCAATTCGTTATTTGCTTTAACTCTCGGCTTAAGCAAATCAGATATTGACACGCCATTATCAGAATTGAGTATTTCTGTTGCAAGTTTGTTTTGATCTTTCAATTCAACTCCATCGGCATTGACTTTTTTTACAAAGTCTTCAGCTAATTTTGGAGAGTTAAACTTCTTGACTGCTGCTGCCGATACTTTCTTTTCTTTCACACTATCGATCACCTTGATAGCTCTTGAAATTGTTGCTCTTGACCAGCCAGAGCCGAGAAACCGACAAATTCCGTCTAAGCCGACACGCTTGGCTTTTTCTGCCCGCCTTAAGGTTTTCAAGTCAGGGTATAATTTTGGTATAATCGTCGAATCTTGTGAATTCAATAGATTGTCCAAAAATACCCGTACCTGGATTAAAGTTTCACTTATAACGTCCAGTGAAGCACCAAATTCTTGCA
>JAGLHE010000314.1 GCA_023143685.1 Candidatus Omnitrophota bacterium | reverse complement strand
ACTAATAGCTCTGATACTTTTTCAGAAACAATGCTTTTCTTGGTCCTTTTTAGTCTTATTTCAATGGGTTTGGTTCGTATTACCTCGCTTACAGTAGCTGAGATTTGCTTTGGTTCATAGCCTTCTGCAAAAAAGTCAATATTCCAGGCACCACCTCGTATGTTGGCTGCTACCCATTTACCATTCTTATCAGTGGAACGCTCAAATTTAGCTCCATATCTGGAATGCTCAAAAATAATCTTGACATCTGGAATTGGATTACCATCCTCTGCCAGAACAACTCCCGTAATCCGTCCTTTCCCCCTCCAGTCCTGAGAGAATACTAAACCTGAGGATAACATCAAGACTAAAATTAAGAAAAACATAGGGATTCTTTGAGGAGAAATCTTAGACTTTATCATTTTACCTCCTCTGAAGGTAAAATTGTATGATAGACAGCCTGCTTTTTCAAGTCGACTTCCCCTTAATCTTGGACATAGACCGTAAGGTTTATTCTCTGAAACTGAGATTTTACATTCCAGGATGCGACAAGAATTGCTCGGCGCGAACCTGACGTTTCACCCCGGGGGTGTTAAATAAAAAACCCCGCCCCGCTCGCCCTTTTTTTGGGGAATATGCGGGACGGGGTGAACTTCAGCTTTTGTGGGGATAAACCCCTACACTACAACAACATCAGAATCTGAAACGGACTCCAAGTCGGAATACCCTCGGGCTGATGATCTCTAATGGTTGATAACCGGTGCTTATGTTGATGTTGGACTCTCGACCAAGTACCGTATTGTTATTAAACAGGTTGAAAATATCTGCCATCACACTCACGGTGCCGTAGTCACCAATAGGAACAACTTTTTCTATTCTAAAGTCCATCAGCCAGAAAGTGGGGAGTCTTTGGTCGCCAAATTGTCTAACCATGGGGTAAGCTCTGCCAGAGGCATCACCACGAAAGCCTGTCTCAAGCTTGACTGGAATAACATATCCCTCGCGGACAGTCACAAATCCACTGACATTAAATCCGTAAGGTAACTGTACCATACCATTCAACTTGCCCTGCCATCTGGTATTGGTATATATATCTACTTTTCCGCTGCCGCCCGTCTCATAAGCCATGATTTCGCCATTAAACTGAGCAATTTCGGTTGGGTCTTGGTAGCTGGCTGGGCTATCATAATACTGACGATGGTCATTGTAAGAGAAAGACGCATTCAGCATCCACTTGTCACTTAACCTTTTAGTAGCTGTCACCTCAAGTCCCAAGAATCTCTGGTGATAGTCTGGTTGATTGGACAGAGTATTTCCCGCAGGTCGTGTGAAGGGAAGTTCATAGAAGGTCGCTGTATAGAGATTTCCATCATAGTTGTCTTCAGTGCCGGCGTTATCGTAAGTTCTCTCAACTGTCCAGTCAGCACTGGTCACACCGGGCCAGGGCCACCACATGTAGTTATTCATATAACGATAGATGAAATTTACCCCTAAAGAAAAGTCAGGGAATAGCTCTCTCTCCACACCAACAATAGCTTCAAATGTTTTTGGAGCTGACAAATTAGGATCTATA
>JAGLHE010000313.1 GCA_023143685.1 Candidatus Omnitrophota bacterium | reverse complement strand
TGCCGTGCACAAAGGCTGTCACTCGGTCAGAGTACCGAGATCGCCAAAGCGCGTTTCGGGGCCCAGTCTGTGCCGCTGTGGATTGGCCTACGGCATCGAAGTAGAACCGTAACAGCCATGTTGCGGCGCGGGCAACGAGTACTCTTCCCTGACAGCAACGTGCCTAAGCGGCGCGTGTTCGGCAAAGCCCAGGCTGCAGTCGCTCGATCAGATTCCGCCCTGGCAGCCCTGGAAAAACGTGCTGGGCTATCTAGGGTCTGAACCCCTCCTAAAGTCGCGAATCAGCCGGAACAATCGCTCATCATTGCCGCCCAAACGCCAGATCGCTAGGCGACGGAATCCGGCTTCCCATGCGGCCCGCCACTTGCCGAGTAGGCTCTCGGGATCCTCAAACCAAATCTCCGTGCTGTCACTTAGGTACGCCGTGGGTACGCCAGATACGTCGCGTTGTGTTCTCTGGGCGGTGTCGGCGAGCTGCCGGGCGTCCGACCAGTCAAGGGAGTTGACTTCACCATCAGGCCCCCAGGCAAATCCAGCTACAGCGACCGCCAGTGCGGCAGCGCCATCGCTGTCCAGTTTCGCCCTTGGACTGAGTCCCGTCACGAATGTCGGTGTTGACCTCGGGCCCGGCCCGGAATGCATCCCGAACAGATCGTAAGCCATGACCACTACGCGGGCGCTACCCGCTGTGGGCAACGGCCCACTCACCGGCTCCACCACTACTTCCAACCCAAGTCCCCGTTGCTGCAGCTCATCGCCAAGCTCTGTGATGAAGGTTTGAAAGTGTGCCTGATCAGACTCTGGTACCTGTTCGTAATCCAGGTGGAGACCCTTGAATCCATCGCCTTCCACCCGCGCCGCGATTCCTCTCGCGTGCGCGAGGCGTCGCGCCGGATCCACAATCAGCTCATGCACCAGAGTGGAAACCTTTGCGAGAACGCTGTCAACGTCGTATCGGACGTCGTTGACCACTGTCACCCACGGGTCGAATCCCTTGGTTGCTGCCAGTCTGAAGAACGGAGCCATCATCGCGTCCATGTTCGGCGCGGGCGTCGGCGTACCATCAGGATTCAGTTCATAGGCAAAGAGGGATATCCGATCGAACAGTTCACCGTGCTCCTGCAGCTCGGCCAAGCCACGGTCGCCATCGAAGTAGACCGCCCAAGCCTGTACCTGCAGAGGGTTCGGAACACCGATGCCTGGGGCGCACGAAACCAACGGAATGAGAAGGACTGTTGCCAGACGCCCAAAGAGCTTACGTCTCATGCGTACCGGCACGCTTTGGCCTCTTCGGCGAAAGCTCTGATCAATTCGACATCAGCATCAAAGAAGTGATCAGACGGTGCCAGGATGAATCCACCTTCCGCGCCCGCTTCTTCAAAGCATTGCCGCACGGCCCGTTCAGTATCGTCCGTAGTACAGCCCTGGAAGAAGCGGGCTTGGTCAAAGCCACCGATCATGCAGACCCGTTCTCCGATCCTCTCCTTCGCTTCCCTCAAATCGGTGTCACCACCCAAGGAAGGTGGTGTGAAGGTTTCCATCGCGTCCGGGCCCATGTCGGCAATCTGTTCCAGGATTGGCATCATCCCGCCACACGTGTGATACACGACCTTCTGACCAACCCGGTGTGCCTCCGCAATGATCTCACGATCGTAGGAAGCCACGAACTCCGCGAATATCTTGGGGGATATCACAGTAGATGACGCGTCACCACCACCATGCTCGATGAGGTCGAACCGCGCTCCTTCCATGGACCTGACGTTAGCAAGTTTGCGTCGCTGCAAAATCCCAAGGAACTCATGTACCCACGCGGGATCGTCGAACGTCTCCATGATCAATGGCTCGATCCCGTAGAGCACCGCTGCATCCTGCCAGCATCCGGGTTGGCCATACAGCTCAAAGCCAGGCACCGACCCTCTCAAAATACCACGTCCCGCCAACGCGTCTGCCCGCCGGTTGATCTCAGCCACATCGCACAGGGTTCTGGGAGCATACTCTTCGATCAGCTCGATCTGTGCCTTTTCCTTGATCAGTTTCTCAACTACCCAAACCGACTGGCTGCTCTCCTCCAGTATCATCGACAGGGTATCAACTGGAGTGATAATGTCGTAGCGCGTTGCCTTGTTACGCCTTCCGGCCAATTCCGTGGCTTCGATGC
>JAGLHE010000312.1 GCA_023143685.1 Candidatus Omnitrophota bacterium | reverse complement strand
GCTTCTTCAACCGCTTCAGGTGGTCCAGCAAACGTAATCACTGTACGATTGTGGTCTAGATCAGAGTGCTGGTCAAGTACATAAACACCCTTTACATCCACAATGGTCTGCCGGATAGCATCTACCACCTCCGGCCGGCGTGCCTCGGAATAATTAGATATACATTCAACAATCGGAGTTTTCATTATCACCTCTATGGCATAGATGTTGCAATTATACACTTGGAAGATTAGAACATTGTAAGCTTTCTCTTGCATTTCGCCATCGGTTAAGGGTAGAATGTCCGCAGATAGACGCTATGGAGATATCATCCAAACGCCACCACCGAGGAATGTTGCTGCTCGTCTCGGTCATCGTCCTGGGAATGACTTTGGCTTGTGCCCGCACCGCTCTACCGGATGACTCTCCAACCTGGCGAGTTCCCGGTCAGGGAGGAGAACCACAACCCATTGCGGTTGAGATATCCACGAGAACCCCTTTTCTCCCCCCCACACGCCCTCCCGGTGCGCCCATTCTCACACCCACACCTGATGCGCCTCACCCCCTACCAGCATTGCGCACCAAACCAGAGCAATACGTCGTACAACCGGGGGATACCCTGGGTATCATCGCTTCGCTATTCGGCATCAGTTTGGAAGAGTTAATCGGGGCTAATGAACTTATCAATCCCAATATATTGGAAGTAGGGCAAATGTTGACTGTCCCCGTCCCCACACCCCAGGGGGTCGGACCTGACTTCAAAGTCATCCCCAACTCGGAGTTAGTATATGGTCCAGCAAGCATCTACTTCGATGTCGAAGCCACGATTAACCGCCAGGGCGGCTACCTTGCTAAATATGAAGAGGAGGTGGAGGGTCAAACCCTGACCGGCGCGCAAATCGTAACAAGAATCTCCAAGGAATACTCAGTAAACCCTCGTCTTTTACTGGCCGTGCTGGAATACCAGAGCCAGTGGCTAACCCAATCCGAGCCAGATGAAGGGATGTTAGAGTATCCCATCGGCGTTCGAGATCAGTGGCGGGAGGGGCTCTACCGGCAGTTGGCCTGGGCTGCCAACGGTCTTAACCGCGGCTATTATCTGTGGAAGATCAACGGGGTCGCTATCTGGTTGCTAGGAGATGGAATGGTAGTTCCCATCGCATCAACGATTAACGCCGGCACAGCAGGCGTACAACATATGTTTGCCCCCCTTTACAACCGTTCCGGCTGGGAGTACGCTATTTCTCCGGATGGTCTGTTTGCCACTTATAATGATTTGTTTGGTTATCCCTTCGACTACGCGATTGAGCCCTTGATACCACCTGGAATACATCAACCCAAAATGCAACTACCTTTTGAATCCGAAAAAGAATGGTATTACACAGGTGGACCACACGGTGGTTGGGGCGATGGTTCCGCTTGGGCTGCCTTGGATTTTGCCCCTCCTGCGGAGGCTTTAGGTTGTATTCCTAGCGACGAATGGGTAGTCGCGCTGGTAGATGGGCTGATAATAAGCGCCGAAAATGGAGCCGTTATCCAGGACCTGGATGGGGATAACCTTGAACAAACCGGGTGGTCCATCCTTTATATGCATGTT
>JAGLHE010000311.1 GCA_023143685.1 Candidatus Omnitrophota bacterium | reverse complement strand
GCAATTAATACAAAAATTATAGTTTGTTTTTTAGGATCCATTTTTTTTCATTTCTTTTTTTTTATGTTTTATAAAAATTGATACTGATTTTTTGTTAGATATGAAGCAATGTTTTCTTTTATTTTTAACATTTATGTCCAATATTAGAAGATGATTATGAAGATGTTTTAAATGAATTAATTAAAACTCCATATTCAGACCCTTCGGAATTTTTTGATTTCTATGATGAATTTAAACATGAAATTGAGGAATTGGAATTGAAAAAGTCAAAGGAAGATAAAAAAATATTCTTAGAGTAGATTTAATTAGATATTTTCTAGTTTTTCCCTCTAGGAAGTACAGGGCGAGGAACAGATATGGTTTGCTTAATTAAACTAACCCCAACAAGTGAATTTAAAATTCTAAAAGTTAAAGCTATACTAGCAAAACCGTTATAAACAAAAAATGAATAAAAAATAAATTAAATCATATCTAACTTCTTACCAACTTTATCTAAGTTTATTTTTTAATTCATCAGCTAATGTTCCTAATTTGTTTGCGGTTGCTGAAATTTCTTCCATTGACGCAGTTTGTTCTTCTGAGGAAGCACTAATCCCTTCCATTGAGGTAGTTGTTGTATGGATTTTGGAAATAATACCTTCAATTTTTCCACTACTATTAAAAACGGCAGATTTTGATTCCTCAGCTAATTTGCGTACCTCATCTGCTACTACAGCAAAACCCCGACCTCGCTCACCTGCTCGCCCAGCTTCAATGCTAGCGTTCAATGCTAACAAGTTGGTTTGTTCAGCAACACTTATAATGATATCCATAATTTTCTTAATATCAGTAGAAGAATTCATTACTAGTTGTTGATCTCTAGTAATCTCTTGAGTTGACGAAGCTATTTCTTCAGATGAAGCATTTACTTCACTAGCACTTGCAGCTAATTCTGTGGCCATATTTGCTACATTGATTGCGGTATCTGATGCTGTTTCAATAATTTCTTCTAATCGCTGATATTGGCTTTTAACAATTTTATTTACATAAAAAGTCAAGAAAATTGCTGTTGATATTCCTAAACCATATATTAATGGAAAAGAAATCCACGAATTTTGAAATGTAGTTGCTTGAAGAATACCGATTGTCGCCATACCACCAACTACAGAAGTCATTATGTATGATATCCTAACAAAGATCTTCATACTCTCTTTTCGATAAATATACTTAAAGATGGCGAAAAATAGAATTACGCAAAAAAGTATCATTATATAGTTTAAATAATTATCATAATTCATCTATAAAACCTCAATTCTTTCTATATGAATAATCGATGAATTTGAATATAAAGCTATTTTAATCGATAATTTATGTTCCTATATGAATCACAATCACAACTTTTTCTTCTGTTTTATATTGGATAAAGTAAAAAATAAAATTAGATGATATTAAGCCTTTTACCAATTTTCTCTATGGCACTTAACGCCATAATGACATTCCTCTTAATCTTAATAAGAGAACAGATAATAAATAAATTTCTTAAGCTTTTCCTTTTTCGGGGATAATGTTAACCCTTCTATGAGGACCTTCAATCAAGGATATCGCATTTTCAGGACATAGATAAGCGCATACGCCACATCCGATACATTCTTCTTCAACTTTTTCTGCAACTCCATCCTCATTTATTTCTAATACTTGATTAAAACATTTTTCGACGCATGTGCCACACCCTGTACATAAATCTTGATCAATATCAACTGTGAAACTAGCGATATTAACATTAGGAAAAGTTACAGACACTTTACTAGTGGGACAGCAACAGCTGCAGCAATTGCAGATTGCTACTTCATCTTTACTTAAATCTGAATTTAGATGATAAACTTTATGAACTAATCCTGCATCTTCAATGTCCTTTAAAATCTTTAACGCTTCTTTTTTAGATATAAGTCTAGTAAAACCATGTTTAGTTGTATGTCTTGCGCTTTTACCTAAAGTAAAACAGCTTTCTCCAGGAGGATTTTGTTCGCATGTGTGTCCTAAGAAATCTTCTTTTTGTCGGCAATAACATTGACCAACAGCTATATCATCAAATTTTTCTATAAGTTTTTTTATATCTTGTGTAGTTACAATCTGTTCTTCAGGAACTTCTAATTCTTCATTGAGAATTATTTTAATGTCTTCACCAGTTTCTTTATTTTCTCTAATAGGAACTGTTCGATCCTGTGCTGGTATGCCTTTCACCATATTGGGAAGATTGTCGTAATCATTTTGAGCTATAGCAGCTAATTCTTTTTCTGATTCGTTGAATAAGCGCGCTAATTCTATAAATTCATCTGTTTTTTCCAGCTTTTTCATGAAAGTATATTCGAACTGTCGATATATGGGCGCTAATCGAAAGACCACTACACCGTGACGATTGGGTTGATCAAACATAACACCACTTTTTGCTAGCTGATCAACTTTTTTCAATATTTCTTCTTCAGAATAAGATTTTTCACAATATTTTGCGATGCTATCCTTTAACTGTTCCATTGTTTGAGAGA
>JAGLHE010000310.1 GCA_023143685.1 Candidatus Omnitrophota bacterium | reverse complement strand
TTTTAATCTTGAGCGTTCCGCTGATTGTAGTATCACGCCGGACGCTGTTCAAGCCTTGCAGCCATGGATTCTACCGCTGGTTTGCCTGGGAAGGAATATTGTGGCTGACACTCAATAATTATGTCTACTGGTTTGACAATCCTCTGGGAACTAACCAGATCCTGGCCTGGATTTGCCTGATTTATTCTTTTGTACTGGTGGTCAGCGGATTCATGACCATGCAAAGATACGGGCAGCAGCAGTCAGCTAGAAAAGATTCTACCCTGTATCAATTCGAAAAGACCACCAACCTGATTGAAACCGGAATTTTTAAATATGTCCGCCATCCTCTTTACGGTTCGTTATTGTTTCTCAATTGGGGAATATATTTAAAAAATATTCAGCCGGATCTGACGATCGTTGCTATACTGGTTAGTATCTTCTTATATGTAACTGCCCGGATCGAGGAAAAGGAAAACATTACCTTTTTCGGCTGTCACTATAACGATTATATTAAACGCAGTAAGATGTTTGTACCGTTTCTTTTTTAAATCCGGCTAACTAACAAGTAAATTAATCCACTGCTTATCGCCGCCACCGGCAGGGTCAGCAACCAGGATAAAAGAATATTCCTGACAACTGACACATCAGCCTGCCTGGTGACGGTTCATATACCAGGAACTTGTACTAACCGTTAGTTGTATATTCCATTAACTATTGCGGGGTAAAAATGAAGAAAAAAATCGTTTTATTTATACTTTTCCTCGGGTTGGTAATGATTCCAGCCGCCTTGGCCGATAACCAACGCTTTGCCGATCTGACAGCCGATTCCCTGAACCACGTCACGATTTATACTTATAATACCGCTGGAGAACCGGAGTCTAAAACAATCAATGACTGTAAGCAGATAAAACAGATCCTTGATTTTCTCCAGGCTATGGACTTAACCACCCTGGCCACATCCGATACCCTTTATCCGCCTGACCGCGACGCCTGGTTATTTCACATGACCCTGAATGAGCACTTCAACCAGGTCTACTTTTTTAAAAACCGAGCTTTCGTTGGCAAAACCGTGTACCGGATTACCCCAACCACGGTAGAGGGTTTCCGGAGTCTCTATGATAAACTGAATTAAACTTATAGGAGGAACCATGGCTAAAGGTCGCGACAAACAAAAATCAACTGAAAAGAAAAAAGCTGCCAAAAGTTTGAAGGAAAAACGTAAGGCAAAAAAGGAAAAGACAACCTATAGGGATTAGGCTGAGCCGATCTCAAAATCCACTTCGCCACGCTCCGTGTGGGAACGCGATGCCCGGTTACACCGCCGGGCAGTGTAATCAGTATAATAAATTAATTATTCCGTCTCCACTCCATCTACTACGCCCACAATAATCGATCGGATCGGCCCCATAGGATCGTCCACCACCTGGCGAGCGGAATTGCCTTCATCGATCACCAGCACCGTTTCGCCGGTGCCGCTGTCCACCCAGTCCACGGCAATTACATAATCGCCGGTGGGCTGACCGTCCAAGCCCAGCTTGTCCACCACCAACAGGCGGCGATTCTCGTAAAATTCATGATTGATGGTGGAATGGATCGTTCCACAGACGCGCCCCAGAATCATTGTTCCTCCCCGTCGTATAGCTGTACATCGTCCACGATGCCGATCACCGCATGGTCCACCGGCACAAACCAGGGATCCATAAGCAGAGCGGCCTCGCGACTGCTTTCGTAATACACCAGTTCGCCCGGTCCCGCCATGCGGGTACTGTCGGCAACGATCACCGGTGATTTGACTGGCTGTTGATGCTTATCAAGAGGCTGCATCACCAGCATAGGCATCCCTTCCAATCCGTCATACACCACGCAAGGAGTCAGAGTACCGATTATTTTACCTAGCTTCATTCACCATCCGCCAATTTATCCAGACTGGCCCGACCAAAATAAGTGGTGGCATTCACTTGGGCCGCCATCTCCGGGTGCAGATTGGGAATGATCGTCTCCCGCAGCCAGTTCTCTGCGCTGGTGCAGGCAGCCCGGGCGATTCGCACCGCCGCTTCCACTTCGTGCAGGTCACTGTTGAAGATTGTAAACGCCTTGCCACCGATATCGTCCGCCAGCCGGATTTCAACAATATTGACCTCAGCACCTTTCACGCCCGCATCGGCGGAGCGCAGGGTGGCCGCCACGGTAAAGGTTTCGCAGATACCCAGAGCCTGCGGTTCGCATTTGCGTCGCTTACCCAGCACAGAATCGTGGACTTGCTCGTGAACCACCGGCAGGATCACCGAATCCACCACCTGGGTTCCACCGACTTGTAGTCCCTCGGCATAGGCTTCTTCCACCGCGCCGACGCTGCCACCAATCAGCACCAGATATTTACCATTGTGGACCGTTCCTGACTTAATCACCGCAATCGGCGCTCGCTTGATCATGGCATCGCCACAGAGAATCCCGGTGGTTACGCTGGAATACTCGATCAGGGCAA
>JAGLHE010000031.1 GCA_023143685.1 Candidatus Omnitrophota bacterium | reverse complement strand
TCGTATGGAGTCTTTGAAATTCCTACACTACAAGGGATTATCAGCGGATAAGGATTCTTGCGTAACGCCTGGCCAACCGCACGCATAGCTTTTGGCCGGCCGATTTTTTCAGCTACCCATTTATACGTACGCGTCCGGCCTAACGGAATACTTAACGTTGCTGCTAAAACTTCCCATTCAAAATCTGTAAGCTTTTCTTTTTTCACCATTAGCTATTCACCGTTAACCATCAATAAATTCCTTACTCCTCAATTTTTTATGATAAGCAACCGCAAAGCGGTGTGCTTCATCACGGATCCGCTGCAACAATTGTAACGCCAGCGAATCTTTTGGCAAGACAATTGATTTTCTTCGCCGCGGCATAAAAATCTCTTCTTCTTTTTTAGCAAGCGAGATGATTGGGGTCTCAATTTCAAGACTTTTAAGTTCGGCACACGCCGCGGATAACTGGCCCTTCCCTCCATCAATAACAATCAAGTCCGGGAACAGTAGCCCTTCTTTTTTAAGCCGTAAATACCGTCGGCGGATAACCTCCGCCATCATCGCGAAATCATCAATTCCTTCAACGTCCTTAATCTTAAATTTTCTATAATTTCTTTTATCCGGACTGCCGTTTAAAAACGACACCATTGACCCGACACTTTGTTGTCCCATAATATTAGAAATATCAAACGCTTCAATCTTCTCAGGCCGTTTTGGAAGCTCTAATGCGCGCTGTAATTGTTCTGTTTCTTTAAAATAATTGATGTCCTGAGTTCCCGAGTACAAAGCACCAATCGCGCGAATCTGGTCCCTCACTTTCGCTGCCTCTTCAAACTTCCTTTTTTGCGCGAAGCCCTCCATCTCTTTTTGAAGCTGTCTGTACAACTGGTCTTTTTTGCCTTCCAGGATCATGCGTACATGCCGGATATTCCTGGCATAGTTTGTTTTGCTGACATTTCCAACACAAGGCGCGTCGCACAAACCAATGTGATAATCTAAACATGCCTTTTTCGGCATCGGATCACATGTACAAAAAGGAAAAATCTTTCTAATAATCGTTAACGCTTCCCGAATCAACTTTGATTCCACATACTGGCCGTAATATCGCGAACCCTTTTTCTTCTCCCGTGGCCGGACAACAAAAACCTGAGGAAACTCCTCCCCGGTTATTTCAATATACGGATAACTTTTATCATCACGCAGATCGATATTATATTTAGGATGATATTTCTTTATAAGGCTGGCTTCAAGGATAAGTGCTTCCGCTTCACTATGCGTTAAAATACAATCAATATCCGCAATATTCTCGACGAGCGCATCTGTCTTGGAGTAAGTCTTGGCCTTGCGAAAATAAGACTGCACCCGCTTGCGCAAACACACCGCTTTACCGACATAAATAACCTTACCCTTAGCGTCCTTCATCAAATAAACACCGCTGGTTAAGGGCAACTTTTTGGCCTTAGCTCTAATATTCATTTTTATTTACCAAAGGAATACAAATAGGCAGCGGACTTATTTCTTTCCATTGCCTTGAGTCTCTTCCCATGCCGATCAAAGACATTCAAAATAAAATCTTTCACCCCGGGCCGGTCATGCGCGAAAAATACCCAGGCTCGACCTATCCCCTCAAGTTCTAAAGTCGTGTCCGCGTAAACTTTTTGAACTGACCCATCATCCTGATAATCTCTAAAAAATCCTTTCTCATCATACCAATGCACCATTTGTTGAAATCCGCCATACATCTTCCCTTCATCCGTTGCCAGCTGGTCATGAATTTTTATGACCTTCACACCTTGCTGCGGTTTTCCTTCCACGATCCTGTCCAATGTTTTAGGCACCTTTTCGTTTAATCCCAGCGTCGAAACATAATACCAGTACGCGGTCTGAGCCATCGCGTTAAGAAACAAAAAATCTCCCGATTTATAATGCTGATCAACAAAACTTAACACCTCCCGGTTCGGTTCGTCACTCAGAACATGTGTGAGATAATACCTCGCGTTCATAACAGGCCCGCAAAACAATGCCACTATCAAAATAATGCTTATAACCGCCGCCGCCCTCCCAAGCTTTGTCGTGAGAGAAACAACTCCCTGCGCGATGAACATATAAACGACCGGCAAGGCAAATAATAATAACCTGCCTTGAAAGGGGTATTTCTTTAAAACCGCGGTCAGAAGGATCAACAAAAACGGCAGAGAAAAAGAAAAAAATTGTGTTTTATTTTTCTTAAAGAAAACAACCGCCCCAACGACAAAAAGAACCAACCCTATCCCCGGAAACATGAGCCCCCCGGGATTACTGAAAAGATCAAAAACCACACGTTTCAGCCACGCAATCCCGGACGCAGAAAAGATCCATCCCGAATAGAAATACTTATCCCAATACATTACCAGATCTACATTTTGGCGCGCATAACTTAAACTAAATTTATATACAAGCACAAAACTCCAGGCCCAAAATGAAAAAACTTTCGCAAGGGCAGAAAAGCCGTGTTCCCTTTTTCTTGCAAAAACGTCACCTGTCAACACCAACCCGAATCCTGCTAAAATAAAAATAGCAGAGTGAGACACCCACAAACTTAGCGCTCCAATAAATCCAAACACCACGACCTTTCTTGACGTTATCTTGCCTTCAAGAAATTTCTCAATACTCCGGAACAATATCAAAGCTATTAAAATATCACTCGAGTATTGCTTCAGTTCCACGGAAAAATGTATCGCATGCTCAGAAAAAACAAAAAGGCCCAACGCGATAGACGTCACCCCGGGGCCAACATGCTCTTTAAGCAATTTATAAAAAAGAAACATCGCCAGTATCCCGGCAACAACCGGAAAGAGCCGAAACGCATATTCAGAATTCCCCAAAACAAAGGCCGAAAATTTCTCAATCAGAGAAAATCCTAACGGACGATTCGGCCAATCATGCAAAGCCGGAAGATGATAAAACATCTCCTGCCATGACCGGCTTACGATATTGACCGCGACCCAGGCTTCATCCGTCCAGAACGACCGGTTTTCAAAATAATGTTTTAACCTTAAGAGAACTCCGACACTGATAAGGCTCCCGTGAAAACAGGGAGAAACAAGGAAGGATAAAACTTTATCATATAAAGAAGAAACAAACTTTTGCATTTTTTCTTAACACACCCTCTGTCAGTGTCTATTTTCAAAACCTGGATCTGATAGCCTGCCAAATTTTTTCTGCCTGTGGAACTTTTAAGAAACAGCAAACAATTTCATAAACAATCAAGCCACCCAGGCCGACAACCGCAATTTTCAAAAATTCATACGGCATCACAACATATTCCCACGCTAAATAAACACCAACAGCGGTTACCAGTGTTGCCCAAAAGATTCTTTCAACAAACTTGCCAAATCCCGCATTCTCCACGCCAAGCCGTTTCTTCAGCAACGCGAACAACCATAAAAAATCAACAGTTGCGGCAATCGCACTCGCCAAAGCAATACCACCGACTTTCAAAGGTGTTATCATCAAAAGAAAATTTAACGTGGCATTAATCAACAAACACCCTGCCGCCACTTTAACCGGTGTTTTCGTATCCTGAAGGGCATGAAACGCTGCGACTAAAATCTTAATCCCGCCAAAGCTGAATAATCCTATCGCATAAAAAAACAATGCCACAGAAGTAATCATTGTTGAATACGTCCCAAACTCACCCCGTTCAAACAACACACGAATCATCGGAGTCGCTAATAACATAATGATCACACTCGTTGGGAACATAACAAAAAAGACATTTTCTAAAGAAAACATGACTGTCTTTTTTAATTGTTCTATATCTTTGCGCGTGGCTAAATCTGAAAATGCCGGCAGCGCGGCTGAGGCAATCGCAAAACTAAACACCCCCATCGGAAACTGAATAATCCGGTTAGCATAATAAATTGCTGAAATCCCCCCAGCCCCGACAATAAAAGCCAGCGACGCGCAAAACGTATCAATAAAAACACTTAACTGATATACCCCGGCGCCGAAAAGCCGCGGCACAAGCAGTTTGCCAACATGGGATACACCTGGATGATTTAATGTTTTTGGTCTTTTTAACCGTAATCCTGCTTTTTTAAGCGGCCCCAATTGAACGATTAACTGCAGTACCCCCCCAGCAAGAACCCCAAACGCCAGGCCATAAACCGGTTCTGCCATACACCGGGGGGCAATCAGGGCACTAATAATAATCGCAACATTTAAAAGGCACGGGCTAAACGCGGGGATAGTAAACGCGCGAAACGTATAAAGGACCGCGATGCTGTTTGCAGTCAGGCCAATCAAGATAAGGTATGGAAAAAGGATCCTGGTCAAACGTATGGTCAGTTCTAACTTGCCTGGATCTGCCATAAACCCGGGGGCAATCGCGCGCACAATGATCGGAGCCAAAAGGACACCCAAAACTGTAATTGCACTCAAAACAATTAAAGCCCAGGTCAAAATTATACTGACAAATCGCCAAAACTCAGCCCGTTCTTTTTTAACCAAATATTCACTAAAAACAGGCACAATTGCTGAATTTGTGGCTCCCTCGCCTACCATATCACGAAAAAGATTCGGAATTTTAAGGGCAACAAAGAACGCGTCAGCCTGAAATCCCGTTCCAAAAAGTTTTGCCAGGATAACATCCCGAACAAACCCTAAAACCCTGGAACTTAAAGTCCCCAAAGAAATGATCGAAGTCGATCTCATAATCGATTTATGCGAATTTTGGGAGCCAGAATTATTATTTGACATTCACCAGCCTCTTTGGTATATTATAAAATTCAAAATTAAGCAAATAACTTAACGTAAAGGGGTGATTAAGTTGCCACAAAGAAGATCTGCAATTAAAGAGCTAAGAAAAAATCGAAAAAATCGTCTACATAATCTTGATATTAAAACAGATTTAAAGAAAACGATTAAAAAATTTACTGCTTCTGTTGAACAAAAGAATTCTGAAGAAGCAAAAGAAAACCTTAAAACTGTTTATAAAAAGATAGACAAAGCAGCTAAGCGTAATATTCTACATCAAAATACTGCATCCCGCCGCAAATCTAAATTCAGTAAAGCAGTAGCTGATATTAATAAATAAAATAAACTCGCTTGATACTTTTGATTGCTCGCAACTATTTTATGGCCG
>JAGLHE010000309.1 GCA_023143685.1 Candidatus Omnitrophota bacterium | reverse complement strand
ATTCCATTTTTCATCGATGCCTGTCGTTATGCGGAGAATGCGTACTTTATACAGACTCGTGAACAGGGGTACGAAAACAAATCAATGCTGGAAATCGCAATTGAGATGTTCTCAATGGCCGACGGTGCGACAATGAGTGCCAAGAAGGATGCTCTTGCGAATATCGGTGGTTTTCTGGCAATGAACGATGAGCAATTATTCAATCAAACGCGAAATGAGCTCGTTATGAGAGAGGGATTTCCTACTTATGGTGGCTTGGCTGGAAGAGACCTGGACGCGATCGCGGTTGGATTGTGGGAGGGTTTAGAGAGGGAATATCTCGAATATCGGATTGGACAGACAAGATACTTCGGCAATGGGCTTTTGGAGCATGGAGTTCCAATTATTGAGCCTCCAGGTGGTCACGCCATATATATCGACGCGGGTCAGATGCTTCCACATATTCCTCGAGAAAATTTTCCTGGTCAGGCTTTATCGATCGAACTCTATCTGGAGGGTGGAATTAGAGGAGTCGAATTGGGTTCCGTTGCCTTTGCATATGAAGATCCGAAAACAGGGGAGATGGTCCACCCACCTCTCGAAATGGTAAGACTGGCGATCCCTCGCAGGGTCTATACACAGGCACACATTGATTATGTAGTGGAGGTTGTGGGGCGGATTTTGGAGAAGCGTGATTCACTGCCTGGGGATCAGTTTACTTATGCTCCGAAACTCTTGAGGCATTTCACTGCGCGATTCGAACCAATTGAGTTAGGGGGACGTATACAAATGCATGTGGGTAGTCTCCTTCCATACAGGTAACACAATTTATTCAATCGAAGGAGAGCGGGAAGCTTTACCAGCAGATTGTTCGTTGGTGTGTGTGTGAACGGATGCTTCTCAAGCGGCGAGGTGGGAGTCAGCAGAAATCTCTAAGCGTGAGGGCTCTTCCCACCGAATCACGGCGATTCGGGGTGGGATAGCGAAGACCTGGGCGAAATCGTCGTACCCCCCACCTTTTTGACGATAAGCCTCGATAAGAGGGTCGGGCGCAAGAAGATTCCTGGCGAAAAAGTCTTTCAGTTCCCAGAGGTAGGGAGATAGTAGTTGGGGGAGTCCCATATTTCTACCGTGATCGGTCTCTCCAATTCCCAGCATAATCCCCTGCGCAATGGCATAGCGGCGTTCATCATTGGGCAGGTCTCCCGGGATAATTACACGTCCACCGATGTAAATTGGACGCTTGAGTGCTTCTTCCCAGGGACTGTACTGGCTAGTTAGATGCGAGGGTGGAGTGACGAAAATCTCTGGTGGATTTTTGAGAATTCCCTCGACCGGGACTGGTGGTTTTACGATTCCCATGTGTGAGATCAAGCCCAAAGCGAGGTTTTGGATAAACCAACGTCTTTCTTCTTGGGTTGTAAGGATCATTCTAAATTACCCCTGATATAACTACCATTATTTGTCTAAGTACATATTACTGCCCGATTTGAGACATACCCATTCTAGTACTGGAGTCCTAGCTAACCACTTAC
>JAGLHE010000308.1 GCA_023143685.1 Candidatus Omnitrophota bacterium | reverse complement strand
AAAAATTGATAACAAGAAATATTCGACACTTTCAAGATTTTGGGTTAAAATTAGAATCATATGAAATTTAACACTTTGTGAAACGGTTATCAAATTTATTTTATTGAAATAGGATTCTCTCCTTTAGAGAATCAATAATTAGATTTTTGAATTATTTAAGATTTTGTTAATTTTTTAAGCAAAAACAGAAACCTTTATTCTTTTTGATAAAAAAGGATCACCAGGATTAAAATTAATTAAAGATTCATTAATCAATTCGCTTGAATTAAGAGAACGGATCCTTCAAGAGGTAATATATGTCTAAAAAACTATAAATGTTGGTATGACATTAAATATTATTTGGGTATCCTTATGAAAAAATTTTATTTTTCGAAAGTAATCCTTTTTATTTTTTTTGTATGGCTAATCTTTTTTCCAGTAATTAGCTTGAATTTATCCTTCATCCAACCTCAATACAAGAAGATTCGAAATTCTTATATAACTGACTCTTGTAGTATTTTTACTATAAATATCAGCAATACTGTATACTTCGGCAATAATATGGATTTTAACTTAGAAGGGACATATATGTGGCTTTTACCTTCTCAAGAAATTACGACTCCTTCAGGAAATATTACTACATATGGTTGTGTAGGTTTTGGGTTCAATAATAATAGTTCTCCCTATGACGGCTATGCACAAGGAGGTATGAATGATCAAGGTCTTTGCGTGGATGCAAATGGACTTCCAGAATTATCACTTAATCCCCATCCTGAGCGGGAGTCTCCTTACATTTATATAATAGAACAATCTCTCTTTGAATGTGCAAATGTTAGTGAAGTTATCGATTGGTACCTTATTCATAATCTAGGTACTGTTTGGAGTAGTCAGATGCATTATGCAGATGCTTCAGGAGATGCAGTTGTCATTAGTGTAGGAACAGATGGAGAATTCAATTTTACTCGTAAGCTCAAATCCCATTATTTAGTATCAACAAATTTTAATCTGGCAAATCACAATAACGGATACTATCCTTGTGACCGATATATCACAGCTACTACCATGCTTGAGAATATATCGGCAGAAGTGGATTTAACAGTTGATGCCTGCCGAGATGTCCTTGATGCTGTACATCAAGAAGGCTTTTATGCTACCAAATACAGTAATATTTTCGATCCAATCAACCTGGAAATCCATTTATATCAAAACCACAATTTCGATAAAAAAGTTTCCTTAGATCTTGTGGAAGAACTTGAAAAAGTTCATCCTGGAGGGAAAAATGTACTACAGGTGGATGGCTTCTATTACAAAGAAGTTAGCATTGCCTCTCTTTTTGAAACTTCTGGGAGTCCGGCGATTCCGGGATATTCTCTTGCTGTTCTGATATCAACTGCTGCATTAGGGTCTTTAATCTTAATTATTCTTGTGCGAAAACGTAAATTGTTAATATAAATAAAAATTTTATTATTATGATTAAATAATTTCGAAAGATAAAAAATTATTCACCTTTTTAATTGTGGTTAATTGGAGGGTTTTAAATCAAAAGGAATTATAACTAAATACCTTGACAACAGGGTAGAATTTAAGAAAAAAGCAGAAAGAATGAATCTATATAATAATCAATTTATCTCGATATATTTAATCAATTAACTATTGAGTATGTAGCTACATAGTTTTATTATAATATTAGTTCAGGAAAAAAAGCGGGTCTTTGGGCATCCCTAAGGTCGTTTATCATTTTGGAATAACGTCTATTATTATAGTTATTGGGTAGATGGTTGTATGGTATTTAATTTTTAACAAGATAGCATTTTTCTCAATGTTACCTCCATAAAAAGAAATAATAGAATTAAAAGTATAATTTTGAATTGAATATAGCCTATTTCAGGTTAATTGGATAATCTCCAAACTTTTTTGTTGCTTCTACCATCCAGCGTAAATTATCTACTTTTACAGTCGGATGCATATTAGCTGGGCTCACTATGTAACCTCCACCGGGACCAGCAGTTTTAATTGCATGTTTGACAGCGCTAAATACCTCCTCTTTAGTACCATAAGTAAGGTCGTGAGCAACATCAATATT
>JAGLHE010000307.1 GCA_023143685.1 Candidatus Omnitrophota bacterium | reverse complement strand
ATGAGATTTTCATAGGTCACAAGCGCCAACCCATTTCGGGCTGAAGGCAGTCCAGCAAGCTCTTTCCACCTATCAGATTCGATATCCGGCGCAATCGTAGAAATCTCATCCACTCCGGATTCATCCTGGCGAAGAAGTATGAGCATCCCTACCAATCCCAAAAAAAGAATTCCTACAAGGGCAAGAGAAAGCGTCCATCTAATTCCTCTGGTTTCAGCTGGAGATACTTGAGTGCGTCTGGAGTTTGGGTCGGAGGATAGCATATCGTTAGGACTGAAACCATTAAATTCGACGAGATTGGTTTGAATTGCGGTCAATGCTGCTTCAGTCCTGGTCGATACACCCAGTTTGCTGAATATATTCCGCAAATGAACTTTGACTGTATTTTGAGAGATACTCAGTTCTTCAGCAATTTCCTTATTGCTAACACCGGTAGCTACGAGTTCAAGAATCTCAAGTTCTCTCTTACTCAATTGAGCTTCATTGTTCACATGAAACCTTCTTCAGAATCCTGAATACCATACTAAATAGATCTCAAGTATCGAATCGAATGCAAACCGAATAATATACACCAAGACGAAATTATCGAAAGCTATTGTATTTCCTGCCTCTGATTTCCTTTCAAGCACAAATCATAACAATTGTCTATTCTTTGCTAATCAAAGGTGCGAAGATCTGTTCAGGCGGATCGCCCAAATGCAATCTGCCTGCTCCATATAAATAATCGTATCCAGAAACGCCCTGATCTACTGCACGACCTTCAAGGAAATTAATGATATCTGTCGGCATAAATCCTGGATAGCCGCTTAATACAAGAGCGGAAGCACCAGACACATGAGGCGCTGCCGAGGATGTGCCATTAAACCCTCCTGAACCGTAAGCCCATGTGTCTACGTTTGCGAATCCAGCAATGCGCGGTTTATCCATACCACCGCCAATGACTCCACCGGACCCGTGCGTTGGTCCCCAGGAACTGTAACTTTCAAGATTGTAAGGACTTGAAACATGAACCGCGGCAACAGAGAACGATCCAGAGGGAGTGGCCGGATCGACGAGACTCCGGTTAGAAATGTTGCGCTCAAAGGAGGGTGCATTGTGACCCATTAAATCAAGGGTATGGCTCCCATCAGCTGAGAAATTATATATCACGATGCCATATTCAGCAGTTGATGGGATTGAGTATATGATTGATTCAGTGGGAGGCTGCGTACCACTTTGTACATTTTCCGATGCAGCAACTTCAGTGTAAACGGAACCGACTTTGGTGTATAAAAATAGGTCATAATCCTGATCGCTCGTTGGCCAATCATTCCAACGAAGAAACAGATAAATTGTGCCGCTGCTCAAAGATCCAAGCGAGTTGAACTCATCACCTACTCCATATTCGTGAAACTCATCTCCGTATACAGAATTGTCAAATGCACCATCCCAATGGTAGTTGGCCTGGTTGCCAGCGGCCTGGACATATAGGGTGCCATACGTAGATTGGGCTGTATTAATCGCATCTGAAACCGGACCGGTTCCGTCTCCTGGTTGTCCATTGTAGAAGCCCATTGAGGAGGAGATGATCTGGTTTCCTGCTTGTGCAAGCTCGACAATGTAAGTTGCCATTTGGGTCGCAGATGAAGGTGAAGCGAAGGTTAAGCTTATACCTGGCGCCATATCATAAATAATTTCCGCCACTGCAGTGCCATGTCTGCTCGAATTTGTATCCAATGAGCCATGCGTTGAAATCGAAGATGGAAGATTTCCATTTGCTTGAGCCGTTGCGTAGTCTTTAAACGAATCTAGCACAGCTACGTTCACGCCTTGCCCAGTGAAGCCTGCAGTGTGCCAGGCATTTGCATTCGAAGCAGCAACACCCTGCGAAGTGTACGTACCGGCGAATATGCCCCGATTAATAGGAGCTTGGATCGAATCAATAGGAACCACAGGGATGGGGGCCCTTACAAAACTTATGCCATTAAAATTAGAAACCTCTTCGAGTGCTCCAATTGGGATGGTTGCATCGACCCAATTCTTATAGGCGGATGTTACTTCACCACCGAATTTTTGCACATATTGCTTAACCGCAGCGGAGATCTCTTCAGTTTCTAGAATCAACATAACGGAAACTAGATCGTCCTGGAATGTGAGACCTTGAGAAAATGCATAGCTTTGTAGCTGATCCGGATTTGTTTTCCAGATGGAGATTAACTCGTTGATCGTGCTCGATAATGTGGGATGGATTTCTTTATCACCGCGTTGCCCTGCATCCAGCGATAAGTTATCTTTGAACGGCGGGGGCGAGGATGTTGGGTCGTCGGCGGTCATTCCAATTGTCAACCCAAAGCCTAACAATAATGATGAAGTAAGAAGTAAAATTGCTAATAATCTAACTTTCCCGATTTTGCTTTTTCCATTTTTCATTTGATCATCCTT
>JAGLHE010000306.1 GCA_023143685.1 Candidatus Omnitrophota bacterium | reverse complement strand
CTTGGCGGGCAATTTGTTTGGGACGATGAAACACTTGTTGTGTATAATCCATACATTAAGGACTGGTCTCATTTACCTGCGATCTTCATGAGCCGTTTAGGTTCAATGGCTAAAGAAGCAGGGGCCTTTTACCGCCCAGTTCAAACATTTACTTATCTGGTTGATTATTCTTTTGGACGGTTGAATGCGGTTGTCTATCATGCCGTGAGCATGGTATGGCATATTCTTGCGGCTTTGAGCGTTTTCGGCCTTATTCAAATTCTTTTTAAAAACGGTAAGCTTTCATTGCTTAGCGCGCTGCTGTTCATTGTTCATCCAATCCATACGGAAGCCGTCTCCTATATATCTGGTCGTGCGGATTCTCTTGCCGCTTTCTTTATGCTTTCTTCCTTTATCCTGTATTTGAAGCATGATGAAAGGCGAGAGAGTTTTGTTTTAGTTGGTATGGCGCTTAGTTATGTTTTAGCGCTTTTATCTAGAGAAAACAGTTTGATCCTTCTGCCTTTGGTATTGTTTTATCACTATGCTTTTACCCGGCCTATAAATAAAAAGGCGTTTGGCCTTTTAATAGGGGTTTTGATCGGCTATATTTTGTGGCGGTTGTTGGTTATTGGCACCGGGAGTGTTGCCGTTGGAACTCCTCCAACGTTTTTTGAAAGGCTTCCCGGGGTTTTTATTTCCCTGACCAATTATTACAGGATTTTATGGCTTCCCTTTGGTTTGCACATGGAACATGGAGGACTTTTATTCTCATTTTCAGAACCGAAGGCGATTATCGGAATTGTTCTCTCGGCGCTTATTCTTTTTTATGTCTTGAGTAAAAGGAGTAAGGACCCGTTTCTATTTTTTGCGGCGGGATGGTTTGTTATTACACTGCTACCGTCATCTAATCTCTTGTTTCCGATCAATGCCTATATGGCCGAACACTGGCTTTATATTCCGTCGGTAGGATTCATTCTTATTGTGGCACGGTTCTTGATCTCTTTATCCGGAGGCCAAAAAGTGAGAGGGTTTGCTTTTGTGGCGATCGTCGGGATCCTGGCATTTTACTCTGTCTTGACGGTCCGGCAGAATAGCTATTGGAGCAATGGTATTAATTTTTATAAGCGGATGCTGCACTACGCGCCGCACAGTTCAAGGCTCTATAATAATTTAGCGAAGGCCTATCATGATGCCGGCAAGAATGATGAACTGATCGAAATTCTCAAGTCGGCGATCCAGCTCCAGTCGGACAATGCTTTGGCCCATAATAACCTTGGCAATGCTTATAAAGGGATCGGCGATATGCAGGGGGCGATACGCTCTTACAACCAAGCGATTGCGATCGATCCTGGACACGCGGGGCCTTATTACAATCTTAGCATGATTTACTCCGATATGGACGGAAAAGAAGAAGATGCCATTGCGTTTTTGAATAGATCCCTCGAATTAAGTCCAAACTTCTCAAAGGCTTATACTAAACTGGGATTGATCTATCTTAAGAGGGGCGAGACGGAAAAAGCGATCAAGTTATTAAATCGCGCACGGGGTCTGGACCCGGATGATCCGGAGATCTACCATAGTCTCGGGTATGTCTATGTTCAAACAGGAGATCATCCAAAAGCGATGGACATGTATTTGAAGGCTATTGAGGCCGAACCGAATTATGTTCAGGCCTATCATGACCTCGCGATCATTTATTACACTAAAGGCCGATACGCCCAGGCCGTTGAGTATTGCGACAAAGCCGTCGCTTTGGGGCATGTCAACCAAACGCTTTTAGAGGCTCTTAAGGCGCACCGGTAACAGGTGAAGTGAGTCTGTTATCGAGGAGGGAAGAGGGAGGTTGACAAAACGAAAAAAACATTTTAAATCGGCGGAATCTGTTGCGGCAGGGGGGATCGATATCAAGGATTCCAGCCGTTCAATGAAATTCCTTGTCAAATATCTATTTCCTGTGTTCGGCCCTGGCGCTGGCCGGCCTTCTTTTTATCGCTGTCAAAAGTTTCTTTGATGATAAACGGATTGTCACGTTCGGCATCTTAAGTTTCCTGGTCATTCTTGCTCCGTCGCTGGCGGTTGCAATCACGTATATATCGGAGACGCCTTTGGCGCTGCGATATCTGTATTTTCCGTCAGTCGGTTTTGTTATCCTCTTGGGATACCTCTTGAGAGTGGATCGGATCGGGTTTTCCTCGAAGGTCCCGTTCGGTCAAAAGATCAAATGCGCGCTTTTTCTTTTCATATTCATTTTTTACCAGTATGTTAACGCGGGGCAGATCCTCATTTGGAAAGATGATATTTCTTTAT
>JAGLHE010000305.1 GCA_023143685.1 Candidatus Omnitrophota bacterium | reverse complement strand
AGCGGTATATTCTTGCGCTACCAAAATAACGGGCGCGAGGGAATCCACATTAATGACATTCATCTATTTAGCAGGATTTTTTTTATGACCGGAAGTTGAGGCCTGTGCCTCTGTCGAGGAGGGCTTTGGTTTAGGTGCAGTTGCGGGGGCCGACGTAGATTCCGGTTTCAGACTAACCTCCGGATATTCAATTCGAATATGGTAAATCCCCCTCAAGACCGGCAGCATTCCTGAACTGCCGTCAACGGTACCTTTGATGCGCCGCAGCTCATCGAGCGTCAGGGGACATTCATCGAGCTGGCCGTCATCGACACGGTTTTTAATGATCTTGTCGATCATATCCTCGATCTTCATCATATCCCGATCCTGCAAGGAACGCACAGCCGCTTCTACCGCTTCACAGATCATCAGGATCCCGGTTTCCTTGGTGTTGGGTTTTGGTCCCGAGTAACGAAAGGCGGTCTCATCAACCTTCGATGGATCTTTAGCCTCTTCCAAGGCAACCCGGTAAAAATATTCCACCAGCGATGTCCCGTGATGCATGGGAATGAAATCACTGACGATCTTGGGCACGGCATATTCTTCCGCCAGCTGGAGTCCTTCCTTGATATGATTTTTAATGATCTTAGCGCTCATGATCCTGGTTAGAGTGTCATGCTTGCTTTTGTTAGTAAACTGATTCTCGATAAAATATTCCGGGCGTATTATCTTACCGATATCATGATAATAGGCACCCACCCGGCAGAGAAGAGATCGAGCCCCGATAGCATAAGCGCAGAATTCCGCCAGGTTTCCTACAACCACGCAATGGTTAAAGGTCCCATTTGCCTCCTGCTGAAGTCTTTTCAACAGAGGATGATCAAAATCCAGTAGTTCCAGCAGGGATAAGTCAGTTGTGATCTCAAAACCGATCTCGATGAGACCGACCAGTCCGTAAGTGATGATGGGTGCCAGCACACTCACCACTACTAGGAAGACCAAATCTTGCTGAAAGGCTTCCCAGCCAACATGTTTGAACAAACCCAGACCGATCAGGACCAAGATACTGGCTCCGATCAGCGAAAATATAGTGATAAACAACTGGCTGCGCGTCCGCAGCTGCCGGACATTATACATGGCTACTGATGAAGTAAACAGGCTGACAATAATGAAATCCACATCATTGCCCAGCAGGATGCTGATCAGGATCACAAGGGCTGTGGTTCCCATGAATCCGATGCGGGCATCGAACAGGATCGTCAGGGTCATAGCGGCCACAGTAATGGGGATCAGATATTCAGAGAATTTGAACTGCACCACAAAGAGATTGGCAAGGCCCAGCTCCACGGCAAAGATCAGCGAGATCAACAGCACCATGCGCCAGTTTCTATAGATCTGTATCCGATAAATTAAGAGAAATGTGAAGAAAAAGGAGAGGACAACACCGATGATGACCATCCGCCCGGCATAGGCCAGGATTTTCACCCACCATTCTTCAAAGCCTTCCTGTTTGCTCGTCTCAGCAGCAAGTGAATTCAATTTTTGCAGGATATCCTGAGTAATGCGGGTATTCTTATCAACGATCCGTTCGTTCTCAAGGACAGTACCCTGGTAGCGCGGGACGCGATCCAGGTGGGCCGCTAGTCGACGGTCAGTAGTTTCCTTATCAAAAATTAGATTCGGTTGCATGAACTCAATGATCAAGTCGTAACTTAATTCCAAGCGAGGATCATTTTCGTCCGAGTAAAGATTCGTGATCTCGATCCGGGCTTTAGTCCAGGCCGTCTCAAGATCATTGAAATCATCCGGCTTCGCCACCGTAGCGGCACCATCTTCCCCCTGACTTACAAGGACCTCATCACTGGTTATGTTTTCATTAGGGATATCTAAAATCCCCTCGGCCCAGCGATTGCGGCAGATCTGTACAAGATCTACTTTAATCTGGTTTTCCAGGTTGCTAGATAATCCCTGGGCAATAAAATCGGACCACGACTGCTCACTGATGTCAAAGGTCACCTGGCTATCGAATGATTCCATCAAAAGCACCAAGGCGGTACTATCAACACGATACTTAGCAAACCTCTCCGGGAACTCCTCCTCGTAGCGATAGCGATAGACCAGGTCTCGGGATTCCTCAAGGGCTAGGGTGGCACCCTGAATCGCCCTCAATTTACTGAAGAAGTTTTCGATCCGAGCAATACCTGAATCCACCACAGCCTGGCTGCGAATGAACAAAAATGACTCCGAACGCCTTGCTTCTTCCAAGTCTGCCTGGAGCTTTTCCTCGGTTTTCAGGATAGGAAATGTAAACGGCGCGATGACCGGATCACGGGCGATATCATTCAGCTGATAGGCATACTGTAGTGATTTTCCGCTGGGAAAGAACAGCGATAACAGTATGATGAGACCCAATAGCACAAAGGTCTGTAACCGATAGGTTACGAAGAAGGCCTTGAAGCTACCTTTCAGAGGAACTTTTAGCGTACTCTTGATCACGAATTCTGTATTTCCTTTATGATTTCACGACTGATTACAAGTCGTTGAATCTCGCTAGTTCCTTCGCCAATTTCCAATACTTTCGCATCCCTGAAGAAACGTTCCACATCATATTCACGAACATAACCGTAACCGCCGAATACCTGGATCGCCTCGGTGGTAACATCCATGGCAAGTTCACTAGCAAAGAGTTTGGCCATGGCCGCTACTTTTAAAACTTCTTGGCCCTGATCTTTCAGCCAGGCCGCATGATAAACCAACAGTTTTGCAGCCTCAATCTGTGTGGCCATATCGGCCAGCTTGAAACTCACCGACTGAAAGCGGTGAATCGGTTTGCCGAAGGCCTCGCGCTCCAGGGCATATTTCAACGCCTTCAGGTAAGCTCCTTCGGCCGTACCCACGGCCAGGGCAGCCACAGAGATCCGTCCGCCCACTAATGTCTTTAAAAAGGTGCGGAAACCGCCGGTGGGTTCACCGATCATATTATCAGCCGGAATGCGCATTTCATCGAAAAACAACTGGCGCGTATCGCTAGCTCGCCAGCCCATCTTACGCTCTTTTTTTCCCACTTTCAAGCCTTGTGTATCCATGGGGATAACAAAGGCACCGATTCCCTGATCCTCGCCCTTATCAATGATCCGGCTGGTGAGGCACAAAAGGCCGGCGACACCGGCATTGGTAATGAATATCTTACTGCCGTTAACGGTATAATAATCCCCATCGCCTTTAACAGCAGTGGTCTTCGTACTCCCGGCGTCACTACCAGCTTCAGGCTCAGTAAGACCAAAGGCACCCAGCATCTTGCCGCTAGCCAAATCAGGCACGTATTTCTGCTTCTGGGCTTCGCTGCCAGACAATACGATAGGCATAGTGCCCAGAGATGTGTGAGCTGCCATGGTGATGGCTACGGAGGCATCGACGCGGGCAAGTTCCAGGACTGCCATGGCATAGGCTACTGTGTCAAATCCGCCGCCGCCGTATTCTTCCGGGACCGGGATTCCCATAAGACCCAGTTCACCCATCTTAGCAACGAGTTCGCTGGGGAACTCACTGGTCTCATCCAGCTCCCGGGCAACCGGTTCCACTTCATTTTTCGCAAACTCGCG
>JAGLHE010000304.1 GCA_023143685.1 Candidatus Omnitrophota bacterium | reverse complement strand
ATAGCTTATGTGGGAAACAGCAGATATGGATGGTATTCTCCAGGATCTCCCGGTTATGGTCCGTCAGACAGATTTGACCGCGCCTTCTTTGATTCGCTTTTTAATAAAGGAATTTATGATATTGGTATGACCTTCGCAGATTCTAAGGCTGTTTATAGATCGTCTTCAATGTCTGGTAGTGTATATCGTTATTTACAATTCTCTCTTAATCTGTTAGGAGATCCAGAAACAACCATTTGGACAGTCTCTACTCCAGAGCCTCCAGCTTTGTCTGTTATCGCAGAATCGCCAAACAAAGTAAATATTGATACTTCTTTTGTGGTCAACGCAACAATTTCTAATTCAGGAACCGAAATGGCAACTGGAGTGAATGCAGAAATTGTTCTTCCTGAAGGACTAAGCACTACGGAATCAACAAGCCAAGATCTGGGAGATTTAGGTGGAAAAGAATCAAAACTAGTTTCTTGGAATGTTAACGCTGGCAGTAGCACAGGAGTATATGATATTACCATTAACGCGTCAGCAGAAAATATTACGGGACTTGCAAGCAGCGTGACAACAGTTGAAGTTGTAACGCCTGATCCGACTCCGCCGATAGTTTCTCTGATAGCTCCTACAGATGGTGCCACTGTTAATGACAGCGATACTGTAATATTTAAATATATTCCCGAAGACGAAGAATCAGGAATTGCTGATTGCAAGTTGAAAATAGATGGTAAAATATGGCGAATAGATTATGAAATAATTGAAGGAGTTGAAAATGAGTTCGCTGTGTCGTGGATCAATGCGGGCGTGCATACATGGAGTGTAAGCTGTGTTGATGATTCTCTGGAAATGAATGAGGGATCTAGTGAAATAAGAACGCTAACAGTTAAAGATACAACTCCTCCGGAAGGATTTATTGAGATTATGGATAATAGCGCGGGTAGCGCGGGTAGTGGATATACAAGCGATGTTGAACCGGACTTGTATTTGAACGCCTGGGATGCGGATTATATGGCGTTTAGTTGTAATAACGAATCTTTCGGCGATTGGATTCCTTTTGTGGAATATCCAGTTCCTGTTTATTCAGATTTTAATATGGACGAAGGGGCAGGTTGTGAAATTGGAGATGGACTAAAAACAATTTATGTTAAGTTCAAAGATGAAGCGGGTAATGAAGGAGACAGTGCCAGTGATATAACTTTCTTAGACAGAATGGCGCCAGAGATAATTGATATTACAGGCGACACTTCGGCTACAACCGGAGATAGTAAAGAAATATCTCTGACAGTGTTTGACGAGGGAGAAATAGTTGAGGCTATAATATATATTGATAGTATAAGTGGTAATATGATGAGAATAGAGCTAGAAAATGAATTTACTTATAACTATACCGTTCCCTCTGACAGTGTCGCGCCTCACACTTATTATGTAGTTGTTTCTGATATGGCTGGAAATTCTTCACGCTTTCCAGAAACAGGGACATATACGATAACAGTAACTGATAACGACGCTCCTGTTGTTATTGCTGGTCCAGATCGGTCAGTATCAATTGGCGAAGTTGTGATGTTTAATGCTTCTGAGTCCTCTGATAATATTGGTATAGAAAATTATAATTGGGATTTTGGAGATGGTAATTCAGAATCAGAAATGATTGTAAATCATACTTATACCGCCGCTGGAACTTTTACGGCTACTTTAACGGTAACAGACGATGCCGGAATGACTGCGACTGATACGGTTGTTATAACGGTTATGTCAAATCCAAACCAACCTCCTGTAGCCAATGCTGGTTCAGATCAAGTCATAGATGATATAGATGGTAGTGGTTCTGAATTAGTTACTCTTGATGGTTTTGGGTCTAGTGATCCAGAAGGAGACACGTTGGTATATGAATGGAAAGAAGGGGATATAATATTAAGTAGTAGTGCTTCATTCTCGTATGACTTTACCATTGGGGCTCATACCGTTACTTTAACTGTAACGGATAATAGTGGTGCAACTGATACTGACACGGTCGATATAAAGATACAAGACAAGGTAACCATAGAAAGTGCTGAATATGACACCAAAAAAGCTACCTTAACAATCAAAGCTACCAGTTCTGCTGGGAGAGAAGCGGTTTTGACCGCTAGCGCCGGCAGTTTTGAGAATGTAACAATGAGATATGATTCGCGAAAGAATGTATTTAAGGTAACTATCCGTAAAATTACTCCAGATCCTGGTTCTGTAACTGTTGAATCTTCGCTTGGAGGATCGGGTGTTTATCCATCTCCTCTGGAAGAATAAATTTAAAAAATAAATTTTTCCTAACAAGTTAAAATAGAAAACAAGCCGTTTGAAAACGGCTTGTTTTTTATTTACACAATAAATATAGAACTTACACATCTATTTTCCTAAAGCT
>JAGLHE010000303.1 GCA_023143685.1 Candidatus Omnitrophota bacterium | reverse complement strand
ACGAAGTAAAAGCAGTCATAGAACCGTTACTGGATGACAGATTTATAGTATTCAACAAGGAGGCAAACCATGAGTGAACTGGAAGATGAAATCGTTAAAACGAAAGACGAAATAAAAAGTGATGAAGCAAAGATCGCAACGCTTAAATCTGGCCTGTGGCAGAAAAAGAAAGGCTTGAAAGCGTTAGAGGAAGCACTTGCCATAATAAACGGCATCAAAAGCGATAAGGATTCAGGTGATAATCCAGCAGTATTAGAAACTATAATCTGACTTTATTTTTTTTTTTTTTAAATGTTGATTAAAATGACCAAAGAAGCATCTTACAAACGCAAATCTCCTGGTTACTGGACAGAAAAAACGGTACTCTTTGAGTTGGAAATAACGATTGAAGAATTGGGACACTTTCCAACTCAAAAAGAATTAGCAAAATTAAACAAAGGAGATTTAGCAGCATCCACGTCTAAATTTGGCGGTTTAAATCGTTTTAGGGATGTTTTGGGCTATACACAACTCCGTAAACCTGATGGTTACTGGAAAGAAGAGACTATAATCACTGAGTTAAAATATGTGATTGAAAAATTAAATCGTTTTCCTAAACAAACTGAATTAAAAGAGATGAAAAAGCACGATTTAAGTATAGCAATATCGAAACACGGTGGTATTAATCATTTTAGGGATAAAATGGATTTTGAAAGACTTTATAAGCCAGATGGATATTGGACAGAAGATATCATAATCAACGAATTGAATTCAACAACTAGAAGGTTAGGACATTTCCCCACTTATAGTGAATTGACATCAATGAAAAAGAAAACTTTATTGAGTGCAATTGCGCAACACAACGGAATTAATTTTTATAGAGAAAAGTTAGAATATGAATTAACTCAAAAACCGGCTGGTTATTGGAATGATGAAACCGTAATAAATGAACTTAATTTACTGATTGAAGAGTTAGGAAGATTTCCGTCTCAAACTGAATTGATTAGACTAAGCAGAAATGATTTATTGGGTGCAATTCATAAATACGGCGGATTGACTTATTTTAAAGAGAAAACGGGCTTCACAATTTCCATGCAAGAAAAATATAAATCTGAATTATCGTTATACCTCAGCAAAAGAGGAAGGAAATCAGAACAACTTATCAGAGAGATCATAACTGAATGGAGCAATATTCACGGTAAACCTTCACCCGACTTCAATGTAAAACTCTCTAAAGGAAACGTAATCGAATTTGTGTGTGATTTTGATAAGAAGGTTGGAATTGACGTTACTAATACAAAGGCGAGCAAAGGAAGTGCTTACAGCACTATTAGTAGAAAGTGGAAGCATAAACAATACCATCTTCATCTTGATGAACTCTGGATAGTAGTATTTACTGATGTATTGTCATTAGAAGACTATATTAAATTAAACATAAAAAGCCCTGATGATGTTAAGGTGTTTTCTATAGATGATTTTTTAAAGGAATTGGATTTTTCCACTGAATTGTGTAACACAAAGAAGATAAGTAAATTTAATAATTGCACGTTCCATAATAAAAACGAAATGATTAACATTAATGAACCTGTATAAGAATTGTGTATCTGAAGGAAGAGAATATTTTGAATAAAAAGGAGATTCAATTGTGTATAGCTTAAAACACATAGGAATGGTAATTTTCACTGTGGCAATGATGATAGGTACATACCTATTGATTAAGGACTTGACCGATTTTGCCACACCCCTTGCTGTCGTTATATTATTTATAGACGAGGCGATACTACTCTTCTTAGGTATGATCGGATGGCGGGTAGACCAGTTAATAGACAGATTTAAGAGATAATTTTTTTTTTTAACTTTAATAACAAAGCATTTATACTATAATAAACAATTAGTTCTTATAGGTGATGTGAATGAATTCTGCCATAAGAACAAAAAGTAAAATAGAGAATATTAACATAGTGCCTGAACCTCAGAGATCGAATATACGTCGTCTCGTTTCACTTGCAGATGGTATATTTGAGAGAACTGGAATGGTAGGCTCAAAAGAACATGAATTGTTCTATAAATCTGTCGAGGGTCAGATAGTACAAAGCCTGATGCCTATTAAAAGGAAAGAAGGATACCCGAACCTATTTGATTATTATATAAGAGATGAACTCAGGTATAACGTCGATACCGAGCTGTATGACACTCATAACATCATCTCTGAAATACATGATGAATTCGTTCCAATCACTAA
>JAGLHE010000302.1 GCA_023143685.1 Candidatus Omnitrophota bacterium | reverse complement strand
TCTGGACCACATATTCGCGATAGTATTGATCTCAAACGGACCATGATCCTGGTAGTAATTGCATTGATACCAGCAACGCTTTTTGGCATATTAAATGCTGGATACCAAGAGTCCATAGCGATGGGATTTGAAAGCGGTTGGCTGACTAATTTCTGGACAGGCTTGAAATTATTTATCCCAATTTTAGTGGTTTCCTATACTGTGGGTGGCTTTTGGGAGATGCTCTTTGCAGTTATACGTAAACACGAGGTTGATGAAGGGTATCTTGTTACAGGTTTGCTGATTCCGCTGATCATGCCGGTAACAATTCCCTTGTGGCAGGTTGCAGTTGCAACCACGTTTGGCGTTGTTATTGGAAAAATGATTTTTGGCGGTACTGGGATGAATATTTTCAATCCGGCTTTAGTAACACGTGCATTTATTTTCTTTGCTTACCCAACTCAAATCTCTGGTGATAAGGTCTGGATAAAAGCGGCTGATGGATTTTCTGGAGCAACACCTTTAGCAATTCCAGCTGCAGCAGTAGGAGAAAAAGCCGTTGATCTTCTTGAAAAAGTTCAACAATTTGATTACTCATGGTGGAATATGTTCATAGGTTGGATTCCCGGCTCACTGGGTGAGACCAGTGCTGTAATGATACTTATTGGTGCCTTGTTTTTAGCATTTACAAAAATTGGTTCCTGGCGAATAATGATTGGTTCAGTCGTGGGTTTGATCATTACTTCTTTAGTGACTAATTATTTTTCAGAATATTCAACAAATACAATGCTATCATTGCCACCCCATTATCATTTGGTTATGGGCGGCTTTTTATTTGGGACGGCGTTTATGGCAACTGATCCGGTATCGGGTGCCTATACTAACCGGGGAAGGTGGATCTATGGATTTTTTATAGGAATGTTAACAGTGGTGATTCGCGCCATAAATCCTGCGTACCCGGAAGGAACCATGCTGGCAATACTGCTTATGAATGCATTTTCTCCATTGATTGATTATTTTGTCGTCCAGGGTAATATTAAAAAGAGGATGGTACGATATGCGAAGTAATCTGTATGTCCTCACATTTATGTCTGGAATTACTGTAATCCTTGGATTTCTTTTATCTTTCGCGGCAACCTCATTGAAGGAAAGACAGGATTTCAATGTTGAGATCGATATGAAAAAGAATATCCTGAAATCATTGAATATACCCGAAGATGCATCGCGGGTATTGACTTCCAATGAAATTGGGCCGCTTTTTGATGAAAAAGTGATAACTCTCTTCATTAATAAGGACGGTGCTGTGACTGAGGATGGGACCATGCCACTCTATGTCAAATCTACAAATGGAGTCAGTAAGGGGTATTCAATTCCTATTTCGGGTAAAGGTCTCTGGTCAACCATTTATGGTTATTTAGCAATTGAGCCTGATGGGAAAACGGTAAAAGGACTGACATTTTATAAACACGGTGAAACTCCGGGCTTAGGCGGTGAGATTGAAAAGGAATGGTTCACGTCAAATTTTATTGGGAAACAGATTGTAAGCTCATCAGGAGAACTGGTAGGTATTAAAGTAATAAAAGGACACGTTGATCCCGAAGACCCTGAAGCATATCATAAAGTTGATGGTATTTCAGGAGCAACAATGACATTAAAAGGATTGAACAAGTTTTTAATTGCCGATCTTGAATCCTATGATCCATTTTTTAAGAATTTGAGGGCAGTTGGAGAATAATTCCATGAGTATATTAAGTAGAAAATCGAGATTGGTTTTAAAAGACCCACTTATTAATAATAATCCGATCTCCTCTCAGATCCTCGGAATTTGTTCAGCATTAGCAGTAACTGTGAAAATGGACACAGCCGTAGTAATGACCTTAGCTGTGGTTTTTGTCCTGTCTATGTCAAACACTATTATCTCGGCACTACGAAAATGGATTCCCGGTCGCGTTCGTATTATAGTTATGCTAACGGTCATAGCTTCATTGGTTATACTCACAGACCAGGTATTGCGTGCCTTCATGTATGATATCAGTAAGCAACTTTCTGTATTTGTTGGATTAATTATTACAAATTGTATTGTAATGGGACGGGCAGAGGCATTTGCCATGCAAAATTCACCCGGAAGAGCTTTTTTAGATGGATTAGGTAATGCTTTAGGATATGGTATGATTCTCATTGCAGTTTCGTTTTTCAGGGAATTATTTGGAAGCGGTTCTGTCTTTGGTTTACAGATAATACCGCAAGTGATGTACGATGTCGGTTATTCCAATATTGGATTATTTGTTTTATCACCTGGTGCTTTCATCATTCTGGGATTAATTATTTGGGCTCAGAGAGCAGTAACTAAATTTGAGGAAATCTGAGATGCTGGAGCATTATTTATCGCTGATGACAAAAGCAATATTCGTCGAGAATATTGTTTTAGCCTATTTTTTAGGAATGTGTTCATTCCTTGCTATTTCAAAAAAGGTCGAAACTTCTATTGGGCTGGGTATTGCCGTAGTATTTGTGCTCACAATAACTTCTCCGGTTAACTGGGCACTGCATAACTTTTTTCTTAAAGATGGGGCATTAGCATGGGCGGGATTGCAGGATATTGACCTGAGCTTCCTTAATTTTATTGCCTTTATTGCCGTGATAGCAGCCATGGTGCAGTTGGTGGAAATGATTTTGGACCGCTTTCTGCCTGCTCTCTATTACAGTCTGGGTATCTTTCTTCCTTTGATCGCGGTCAATTGTGCTATTCTTGGGGGATCACTGTTCTTGGTAGAACGTCAATATACATTTGGTGAATCTACGGTTTTTGGTTTTGGATCAGGGGTTGGATTCTTCCTTGCAATATCTACAATGGCTGCAATTCGTCATAAACTGCGTTATTCCGATATACCTCCGAGTTTAAGAGGGTTAGGTATTACTATGTTGCTTACCGGTCTGCTTTCAATGGCATTCATGGCTTTTTCAGGAATTGATTTATAAGTTAATTTCATGATCACCGGAATCGCAGGCGTAATTGTTTTTACTGTTCTCATCTTACTTTTGGTAATTCTCCTGAACTTTGCTGAGAATAAATTACTGCCTCAAGGGGATGTGGAAATTGAAATTAATGAAGATAAAGAAAAATCTGTAATAGTACGTCCGGGAAGCACATTGCTGAGTGCTTTGGCCGGGAAAAATATCTATCTGCCTTCGGCCTGTGGAGGTGGGGGTACCTGTGCACAATGTCTCTGTCAAGTGATGGGCGGTGGCGGCGATATTCTCCCGACTGAAACAAATCATATAAATCGTAAGGATGCGAAAGAACATTGGAGGCTTGCTTGTCAGGTGAAAGTGAAGCAAGATATGAAAATCCAGGTACCTATTGAGATATTTTCCATACGAAAATGGGAGTGTGCTGTACGTTCAAATCAAAATGTTGCTACCTTCATTAAAGAGTTGATTCTTGAGTTACCTCAGGGAGAAAACCTGGAATTTAAAGCGGACGGTTACATTCAGATCGATATTCCTCCTTATACGTTAAAATATGATAATTTTGATGTGGAACCCGAATATAGAGGTGATTGGAATAAATTCGGTTTATGGCAGTATAATGCTGTTAATGAAGATTCAATCTATCGTGCCTATTCTATGGCAAACCATCCTGCCGAAGGAAATATAGTCATGCTGAATGTGCGGATAGCTTCCCCGCCACCGTGGGCTCCGGATGCGCCTCCTGGCATTGCCTCGTCATATATGTTCAACTTGAAACCAGGTGACAAGGTGACCATTTCTGGCCCTTATGGAGAGTTTTTTGCAAAAGACAGTGACCGGGAAATGGTATATATCGGTGGTGGCGCCGGCATGGCACCAATGCGCAGTCATATATTTGATCTTTTAAAGACCAAAAATTCAACTCGAAAGATTTCGTATTGGTATGGTGCCAGGTCTTTAAGAGAAATGTTTTATGAAGAAGATTTCAAACAGTTGGAAAGGCAATTTCCAAACTTCTCGTATCAAGTGGCTCTTTCCGAGCCCCTTCCTGATGACAATTGGACCGGACCGACAGGCTTTATTCATCAGGTTGTGCACGATAATTTGTTAAAGGATCACGAGGATCCGACCGAGATCGAATACTATATGTGTGGACCACCGCCAATGATTGACGCTGTTGACAAAATGCTGTACGATCTAGGAGTAGAACCTGAGGCGATAGCGTATGATAAATTTGGATAATAGAATTACTCTAAAAGAAAAAATTAGAGAAGCCCGACATTGGTTGGGTTTTTTGATTTTTATTTTTTTCGTAGGTAGTTGTGTAAAACCAACCAAAGTAATTAGCATTGACGGCAAAACCATGGGAACAACCTATAATATCCGAATTGTTGTTGTAAAAAAGATGGAAATTGATGAATCAAAAATAAAAATTGACGTCGATTCTCTTTTGATTCGAATCAATAAACAAATGTCACATTATATCCCACAAAGTGAAATTTCTCTATTCAACGATAATACTAGCATTCAGCCCATAAAAGTGTCAACCGAGTTCTATTCCGTGGTTTTACAGTCAAAAAAATTAACACAACTTACTTCCGGGGCTTTTGATATTACCGTTGCTCCCCTGGTAGACTACTGGGGATTCGGACCATCAGCATCTCCGCTTGAATCAGGACAATTGCCGGATACTCTTAAGATTTTGGAATTAATGGAATTTGTTTCTTCCGAGAACCTGGTTGCTCGGGATGGTCAGTTGATCAAATCTAATCCTAACACCCGGCTTGATCTGAGCGCTATAGCTAAAGGGTATGGGGTGGATGAAGTTTTTATGCAGCTTGGTGCCATGGGATTCACAGATTATATGGTAGAGATAGGTGGTGAGGTCAGATGCTCCGGGAACAATGACAGTGGTCAACCCTGGAGGATAGGAATTGATCTACCAGAACTAAATACCCCGCCTGGTAAGAACCTGCAGGGTATCGTACAGTTAAAGGATCGCGCACTGGCTACCTCAGGAGATTACCGCAATTTTTTAATTATTAACGGTGAAATCCATTCTCATGCAATTGATCCAAGAACAGGCTTTCCTGTCAAAACCAGGGTTGCCTCAGCTTCAGTCGTTGCTCCAACTTGTGCTGAAGCTGACGCACTGGCGACAGCTCTTATGGTCCTGGGAGTAGAACCTGGTATTGATCTGATAAATCGCTTGGATGAAATCGATGCTGCTTTGATCATTCGCGACGGAGATGGAATCTATCGAACGGTAATATCCAATGAATTTAAATGGGCTGAGTAGGAAGGGTTGAAAAAGGAATACTAAGTCAGGAAAACAGGCTGGCGTTCTTGCAATCATCAGGATTACCCCTGCAGGTTTCACATTCCCCACTGATACCGCTGCAAGAACTGTTCAAGCGTCTTCCACCAAACATGGTTCCTGCGGCAAGTCCAAAAACTGCAAGTCCGATAACGACTATTCCAAGTAAAGTTTCCATAGATAAATTTACTACAAATAAACCGGATTGTTCCGCGATTGATGTAAAAACGAAAACCGTGAAAAAATTCCATTGTATCCTGTAATTTCTCACTTGTACAAAGGAGTGAATATTCAGTTTTTAAACCCAATTTATTTAATATCGACATGCGGTATATAAAGATACTCTTTCTTGTTATTCTTCCAGGACTGATTTTGGCAGCGGAGGATATCGAACCAGATTTAATTCACCATTTGGATGGTTCCAAGTTGTCCATTCTTTGGGTAATACCATTTATCGGAATATTGTTGTCAATCGCCATTTTACCTTTGCTTGCAAATCGATTCTGGCATAATAATTTTGGTAAGGTAGTATTGTTTTGGGCAATGAGCTTTATTATCCCGTTCGCAGCACATTGGGGAGTGTCAGCTGTATTTTATGAACTAATCTATGTATCGCTTTTGGAGTACTTTCCATTTATTATTCTACTGTTATCACTGTTTACAATTTCCGGTGGGATTCGATTAAAAGGCACCCTTGTTGGTACTCCAATCATGAATACAGTGTTAATCCTGATTGGTACCGTATTTGCCAGCTGGATGGGAACAACTGGCGCTGCAATGCTTTTGATTCGACCGTTAATCAAAGCAAATTTGGAACGGAAGAACAAGATTCACATCATTGTATTTTTTATATTTTTGGTTGCAAATATCGGAGGCTCCTTAACGCCGCTTGGAGATCCCCCATTGTTTCTTGGTTTTTTAAAAGGAGTGGATTTTTTCTGGACAACGAATATGATGTTAAAGCCCATGCTGTTTATGGTTTTATGTTTAATATCATTATTCTATCTTATTGATTCATATTATTATAGGAAAGAAGGATTGGACGTGCTTTCATCCAGAAGTATTTATGATAGCGAAAAACTTGGAATAGAAGGCGCAGTCAACTTTTTTTTCCTGGCAGGTGTCATTGGCGCGGTATTGCTGAGCGGAGTCTGGAAATCGACAATTATAATTGATGT
>JAGLHE010000301.1 GCA_023143685.1 Candidatus Omnitrophota bacterium | reverse complement strand
GACCAAGAGGTCGTCGTGTCCACGGATGGTCAGCTGGCAGATGAGGTGTTTGAAGCAGGCCTTAAGGCGGCTGTGGAGTTGGGAGTGTACTCGAGAGACACACAACGGAACGTCAGGTTCACAGAGGAAGAGATCCAGGAGTTTCTCAGGAAGGCAACGGGAAAACAATCGGGTTATGGGGAAGGAGTTGACGCAGTCGAAGTTGTTCATCGAACCCCTGGATCCAATGTGGAACCAGTTGTCTATGGAGCCCCCCAGACCGCTGTTTATAGCACCTCCGAAGTAGCTTACAAAATCTATAAGCTTTGTGCCCAAGAGCCTTCCACAGACGGTATATGGGGGGGATTGGTAATCGGTCCACCTCCACCGATAGAGGGAAAGTATGAAATCAACGCAAACCACCCCTCGGAGATCTATCAATACCGGAAGGAGGTCGAACTAATGCGGAAAGCAATTACCGCGGTAAGTAGACCCGGGATGTTCATTAAACAAAACGCTCCCACCGCCCAGGCCACCATTGCACTCGCTGACCCCGAATTCGGAGTGAGACCAACGGACCCCATGGGAGGCAATCTCTTTGAAGAGTTAAAGATTGACTGGAACTTCGCTAATCGAACAGCGTTTGCGATAGCATATCATACTCGGGTCAGATGGAGCGCTGGTCACGCATTTATAGGAGGGTTCTCCGGTGGGCCAGCGACAGCTCCCATCGTCATAGTTGCTGGCGCATTATTGGGATTGTTCTTCAGTGGTGCTGATGATGAACACATCAAAGAGTACGGTGTCAGCACAAGAGTCGGCAAAACACATAACCGGATAAAAAGCAGGGCCGCTCGATCCTGTATTTACGTTGGGTCTCTGGCATGTCAGGCTCTAGTGAGGAATACCCGTCTCCCAGTCTGTGCACAGGGGTGTGATCACCCCGTCGCGGGTGCTGGGACAGCTCAATTCTACTATGAATGCGCAGCTGGTGAGATCGCAAGTGTGGCAAGCGGGTCCTCAGCAAACCCCTCGGGAGGGGCTCGACAGTTTGTTTGTCCGACGGATCACGTCAGCCCCTTAGAATCGAAGTGGATGGGCGAGATTCTGAAAGCTAGCGCAGGGATGAGTCTTAAGAGAGCGAAGGGGATAGTCGAAGTCCTCCTATCAAGGTATGAAGACAAACTGGAGGACGGTTACCCTGAGGGCTACACCTTCCAGCAGATGTACGACGTAGAAAAAGAGACTGTAAAGCCTGAGTTCGAGCGTTTTTACAAACACATGAAGGATGAGCTGGAGAATCTGGGAGTGCACTTCAAGAAGCGTTATGCCTAGAATCATCCTTAAGTTTGAACATCGCGAATAGAAGCACTCATAGAGCATTTTGTATTTATCTTCCCCTGAACGGAACCTGAATCCTCCTCCGTACCTATACCTATCGAATGTGACCAATCACTACTTTAGTGTAAACGAAAAAGTGGACTCAAAGCTTTTTGATTTCAACGTGTCGGGGCGTACCAAAAGGTCGGTATATGGACGCAATGCGTCCCACCAAGTCATGAAACTCAGTCTGTGGGAAGAAACAGAGGTGAGATTGGCAGCCAC
>JAGLHE010000300.1 GCA_023143685.1 Candidatus Omnitrophota bacterium | reverse complement strand
TCTTCAGGAAGCACCAAAGCAACTGGAAAACCTTTCTTCTTTAGAGATGAATATACGAAAGCAAAAGAGCATCCAATAGCATATTCACCGGCGGCAGTCAGTTTTGCCGGCTTTGATCCGCTTTTTATATACTGTCCCATGTTTTTATCCAGTTTTTTCAGAAAATCCCATGCTTTATTCTCTTCAACCGGTTTGGTTTTATAATCCGGATCAAGCATCACCAGAAGACTGGCGACTTGGAGAAAACCTGTACCGGAACTGGCAGGATTCGGCATGATCAGCATGTCTTTGTACACCGGGTTCAGGAGATCATTCCACCCTTTTGGCATGGGCAGGTTTTTCGATTCCAAGACTTTTGTATTGGGTACCAGGGCAGCGGCATATAAATCAATGGCGGTCCAATATCCATCTGGATTTTTAAAATGAGCAGGAATTTTGTCCCAGCCCTTGGGTTTATATGGCTCAAGCATTCCCTTTGGGATAAATTCCGACATGTTCGTTACGGCCCAGCCCCAAATACAGTCTGCTTGGGGATTGTCTTTTTCAGCCAGCATCCTTGCACCAAGTTCACCTGTTGACAGTCTAATTGCCTGAATATCAAGATCGGGCAACTCCTTTTTTGCCAATTCAAGATAATCCACAACTTCTTCATTTTCCAGTGATGTATAAATAATAACCCGTTCCTTTGCTATAGCTGTCCCCAACAAAAGAGAGAAAGCTACACCTACACAAATAATTAATAACCCTGTTCTTTTCATAGAATTTCCTCCTTGTTTTAAAATGGTAAGTTAGAATGGTGAGTAATGTAAATAATTTAGGCTCAAACGACTATATACGTGTATATACATAAAATCAGTCCGAAACAATGTCAAGCTATATTTCCTGCCCGCAGGAAATCCGAAAGTCCTTGACTGCTTGAGCCAGCCCGACATAAAGGGCGTGGCTAATAAGAGCGTGACCGATGGATACCTCCTTGATCCCGGAAAGATCCTGGAGACGGTAAAGATTCTCGAGGGTTAGATCGTGCCCTGCATTGACATCCATGCCGGCATCAAGTGCAGCGTCGTGAGTATCACGGAGCTTGCCAAATTCGTTTGCTATTTCGATCTCTGTTTTGGCTGACGCGTATGGTCCTGTGTAAAGCTCAACACGATCAGCGCCTACAGCCGAAGCCTTTGCCATATTTGCAGGCTCAGGGTCCATAAAAAGGCTTACGCGGACACCTTCTGACTTAAGACGTTCAATGGCTCTGCCTAAATAATTTTCGTCCTTTTCGATGTTCCAACCGTGGTGCGATGTAATCTCACCCGGTTCGACGGGGACGAGAGTGCACTGGGTGGGACGGATTTCCATAACAATATCAAGGAGATCCGGCCTGGGATCTCCCTCAATGTTAAACTCGACGGTGACCATCCCGGCAATATCACGCACATCACCAGGCCCAATATGTCGCTGATCGTCTCTGGGATGGACAGTGATGCCCTGGCAACCGGCCTCTATGCAGGTGCGGACAGCCTGGACCACATTAGGCTCATCTCCGCCCCGGGCATTACGCAAAGTAGCAACCTTGTTGACGTTAACACTTAGATTTATCATGTCGCTGTCTCTCCATTTATGTTTGATTTTCATTCTTTATAAAAATTCTTTAAATTTTTCCATAACAAAAAAATCCCGCGGCAACAAGAGTGCACGCGGGATTTTTATT
>JAGLHE010000030.1 GCA_023143685.1 Candidatus Omnitrophota bacterium | reverse complement strand
TGCTCCCATCTATTTTATGGCCGTGCAGGGATTCCGTTTGTGGTCTTTAAAATTCCTATACTACAAGCTAAAGGTTTGACCCAATCGCGTTTAAGATCATTTCGGACTTCATTTTATCGCCCACCCATCCAACACGAATCTTAATTTTAGAGGAACGCTCCGTAATCGCGTTAATTGCAATTCCAACACTTTTGCCATCAGCAAACTTTGATGTAATCTTAGCTGTCAAACGGTCACTATCATCAATAAGGAGGTCCAGATCAAGATCACGCAATGCCTTTCGTGTCGCTTCTTGCAACTTAACCGAAGAAACATCAAATTCCTTAATAAGAGCGCTTTTCACCCAGGCATATCCCCCTGCCCCGACGGCCGCGCCAGCAACAACAGCCACGCACCCGGATGTTGCAATAAGACAAAACACCAAAAACACAGAAAAAACGAAACCGTGAAACTTCTTTAACATAACATCCCCCCGTAAGTGGCAAGTTATTCTTTAAAAAACTCCTTTAGCGCTTCCATCAAGCCTGCTAAATCTTTTTTCGAATGCATCCCCGACACAAAAAATGATTCCAGGTCTGCCGGCGGCCAATAAATTCCACGCTTCAACAAATGGTTAAATAATTTGCCATACTTTTCATTGCTTGATGCTTCCTGCGCGTCTTTGTAATTCTTAACAGGTCCTTTTGCAAACCGGATACTCATCATACCTTTATAATTTGACATGTACGCGTCAATATCATTCTCTTCAAAAAACGCGTTGATCTCTTTGGCAAAATTTTCTGTGCGCTGGTTAAGTTTAGCATAAAAATCGTTATTCAAAAGTTTAAGCGTGGCCAAACCTGCGCGCATCACAACCGGGTTACCGGAAAACGTCCCGGCCTGATAAACTCCACCGAGCGGGGCTAAACACCTCATAATATCCTTACGCCCGCCATACACGCCAATTGGAAAACCTCCGCCAACGATCTTCCCTAAACAGGTCATGTCCGGCGTGATATTTACATCCGCCTGCACGCAACCAGGGTTAGTACGAAACCCGCTCATGATCTCATCAAAAATCAAAACAATCTTATACTTTTTTGTCAAATTACGCAACGTCTTTAAAAAAGTGACATCGGCAGGAATAACACCCATGTTTCCAGCCACAGGTTCTAAAATAACACAAGCAATCTTGTCTTTTTGCGTTGCCAATGTTTTCTCCAAAACTTCAACATTGTTATATGGAAGGCTGATAGTATTCTCAATATGTGACTTTGGAATTCCCAAGCTTGAAGATTCTTTTAAATTCGCAACCCCGGAACCGGCAGCAGTTAAAAGGTCGTCAACGTGCCCGTGATAGCATCCGTCGAATTTAATAACAATTGGCCGCTTAGTATACCCGCGCGCCAAACGGATAGCACTCATCGTTGCCTCTGTCCCGGAGTTAACAAACCGTACCATTTCGATCGACGGCACACATTTAACGATATGCCTGGCGATATCAACTTCCGCGCGCGTGCTTGTGCCAAAACTTATTCCGCGCTCCACCGTCTTCTTCGCGGCCAAAATCGCGTTACGATGCGCGTGCCCGAAAATCAACGCGCCCCAGGACAAACAATAATCTGTGTACGAGTTGCCGTCCTCGTCGTAAAGCTTTGAACCGCGCCCATATTTCATAACAAGAGGCTGTCCGCCCACAGACTGAAACGACCGCGCCGGACTGTTAACACCGCCGACCATAATTTTCTTAGCATCACTAAAAATCCTGCTGGAATTTTCTTTTTTCATGGAATCCTCCAATAACCGCAAAATTCTTTTCCTTGATCTTTCAATAAAGAAACAACCTCCTCAACCTGCACCAATGCCAAAGGACTACTCCTGGAACCTACTTTTATTTTCTTTACGTCCATTTTATAATAATCGCGAAACTACGCGGTTCTTCAATCATGATCACACTTATTATGCACACAGCAAAGAGGAAACACAACATCACTCACACAACATGGAATAACCACCGCAACTACTGTCACAAGAAAAACCCCGCCAGCCAAATGTATCCAATCATACAACCCGTATGATATCAAATAAAGAATCGAAGCCACACTGCTGACAAAAACATGTGCCGAGTGAGAATACACTGTTGAATGTTCAATTGTATTTGCAATCAGCAACCCGGCCAAGACCCCGATAATCGCAAACGGAAAAACCAACCCAGGCTCATTAATGATACAAAGGTGCATCTGCATTTTTTGCCCTAAAATCACTCCGCCAAAAAACGGGAAAAAGATATCACTTAGGCCACAGATTGTGATCGAACCAATAAACCCAACCAATACAGCCTTAAGCAAGCGTTTCTCATGTTTTACAAACATTGCGGTTGTAGCTACAGCACTAAACAATATGTGCGCCGGATGAAAAACATGAAAAAGCTCTTTTGATGCCTGAGGCAACAAATGCTCTGCCCGTGCAAGGATCGCGAGAAATGACAAAACGCCCATCAAAAGCATCCCGACCATCACGCTGAAAATCGAATATGGCAGATGTTCTGCAAGTTCAAAGATAATATGCTGAAATTTATTTTTATATTTCATCCATCCCTCCCCCTAATATATAAAAAGTATTAATATGAATAATAATGGATATTGTATCACACGGTCAAACATATGCAAATTTTTGAAAGTAGGAAAAAACAAGGCCTATGCTAATTGAAATAAGCTCGCTTGATACTTTT
>JAGLHE010000003.1 GCA_023143685.1 Candidatus Omnitrophota bacterium | reverse complement strand
AAGTATCAAGCGAGCTTATTTTATTTTGAGATATTTTGTAGTGTTTGAAATTTGAGCCTTGTCAATCGCTGGAACCTGGACTTGTTTTTTAGGGTCAGGTGACATGGTCGACGGGCGATGGCTTTTATGACCCACTAGCTCATCCGGTAGAGCACAGCCCTTTTAAGGCTGGTGTGCCGCGTTCAAGTCGCGGGTGGGTCACCATTTTCAGAAGACAGAAAACAGTTAACAGAAGACGGAAAGATTGTTTCTGATTTTTGTTAACTGTCTTCTGATTTCTGTCCTTTTTTAAAAGGGCGGATGGCGGAATTGGTAGACGCGCTAGTCTTAGGAACTAGTGAGGAAACTCATGGAGGTTCAAGTCCTCTTCCGCCCATAAAATTAGAGATAAGGTGTAAGTCGTAAGTGATAAGTATAGAGGCGGGATGAATGGATTTTGTGACATTTAATATTTACAACTTACATCTTGTAGTTTGGAATTAGACCTAATTTATAGCTTAGAACTTAGAGCTAGTAACCAGACTGCGGCGGTAATTCAGCTGGCTAGAATGCCACCTTGCCAAGGTGGATGTCGTGGGTTCGAATCCCATCCGCCGCTCACTATTTGAAATTTAATATGAAAGAAAATATCAACGCGTCGAAGGAGGACAGGTCGAATGAATATCCAGGAATTTCTTTGTAAGAAAGCGGTAACCGCGGATCTTAAATCATCAACAAAAAAAGAGGTTATTGAAGAGCTTGTTGACCTGTTGCTTGACGCCGGGGCGATTGATAAAAAGATTCGAACAAAACTGATTGAAACCCTTCTTGCCCGTGAGGCCTTAGGTTCTACAGCGATTGGACAAGGTATTGCGATTCCGCACGGTAAATGTGAGAATGTAAATAAATTGACAGCTGCATTGGGAATTAGCAGACAGGGAGTTGACTTTGATTCTCTTGACGGCGAACCAGCGCATATCTTTTTCTTGCTTGTGGCTCCGGTTGATTCTGCCGGCCCTCACCTTAAGGCCTTAGCTCGCATTTCACGACTTCTTAAAGATAAATTCTTCAGAGAAAATTTAAAGTCTATTGAAGATTCAAAAACGATCTTAACGCTCGTCACTCAAGAAGACGAACGAATGAACTAAATTCATCTATGCCGAAAAATCTCATCAAATGGCTTTACCCCGGGATGAAGATTAAACGGTGGTTCTTCACCTCCCTGTTCGGGGTTATTATTGTTGGGAGTGGTGCTGTCGCGTTTGCATCAGATTATGGGATGGTCCGTGCATTCGGTGTTGTTATCATTATGTGCGGGATTGTTTTTATTGTCTTGGGCATCAGCAAGATGATTGTCTCTTTGCTGACGTTAGTTTTGCCTAAGGGGGAACGGGATCTTGTTAATATCCTTTACCAAAAACGATTTTTAGAGCGTGGGCCAAAGATTGTTGCGGTTGGTGGCGGACATGGTCTTTCTCATTTGTTGTTGGGTCTAAAAGAATACTCCGCAAATATTACCGCGATTGTGACAGTCGCTGATAGCGGTGGGTCTTCGGGCCGGTTGCGCGAAGAATTTAATATTGTTGCTCCTGGCGATATCCGTAATTGTTTGGTTGCTTTGGCTGATGCGCCGGCGTTGATGGGCGAGTTGTTTCAGTTTCGGTTTTCGAAAGAGTCTCAACTGCAAGGGCACAATTTTGGAAATCTTTTTTTGACAGCTATGATGCAGTTGACAGGAGACTTTGAGAAGGCGGTTAAGGAGTCGAGCAGGGTTCTTGCTATCCGGGGGAAGGTTGTTCCCTCAACGGTAAGTAACGTGCAGCTTGTGGCAGAATATGAAGATGGCTCGGTGATGGAGGGTGAGGCTGAGATCCCAACAACAAAAACAAAAATTAAACGCGTATATTTGAACCCTAAGGATGCCCCGGCGACAGGAGAGGCGTTAGAGGCGATTGAGGAAGCGGATATTATTGTGTTGGGCCCGGGAAGTGTTTTTACGAGTGTTATCCCGAATCTTGTGATTGATGATATTGCCAAAGCGATCAGTTCTTCATTGGCGTTTAAGATTTATGTTTGTAACGTTATGACCCAGCAGGGAGAAACGGATGGTTTTAGTGCCAGCGATCATGTCCGTGCTATCGTGGAGCATGCGGGGAAGGATATTCTTGACGCGTGCTTGATTAATAATGCCGGGGTTCCGTTGGATGCGCAGGGACGATATGAGGTTGAAGATTCTTTTCCTGTTAAAGCGGACCCTGAAAAAATTCAGGAAATGGGATATACTGTTGAGGCAACCGATTTATTGGGTGTAAGTGATTATGTCCGGCATGATTCGGAGAAATTAACAAAGGCGTTGATTGATTTGATTGAAAGATATCGTGTGATTAAGAGATAGTTCATGGTGAATAGTCAATCGTGAATGGTGATATCTAATGAAAGTGGAAAAAGAAATAAAAATTATGAATTCTCAAGGGCTTCATGCTCGCCCTGCGGCACTTTTTGTGCAGATTGCTGTCAAACATGATTCTGCAATTACAGTTGAAAAGGATGGCGAAACTGTTAACGGCAAGTCAATCATGGGTATTCTTATGTTGGGGGCTCAGCAATTTAGTGAAATTAAAGTGACGGTCGAGGGTGATGACGCAGAAAAAGTGATGGCTGAATTAGAGGAGTTTTTACAAAAAGATGAATAATGAAATTGTTTTAAAAGGCGTTCCCGCCGCACCTGGTATTTCCATAGGGCCAGCTTACATTGTGGATAAGCAAGAGTTGGTTGTTCCGCCGCGCGCGATTTTGGAGAAAGAGATCCCCATTGAGATCGCGCGTTTTGAAGAGGCTCTGATCAAAACAAGGGAAGAGGTCCTGGATTTAAAGAAAAAGATCAGTGACCAGATGGGGGGGCAACATGCCCAATTTTTCGACGCGCATCTTTTGGTTTTGGAAGATCGGATGGTGATTGAAGAGGTCATTAAGCGGATCCGTAATGAAAAACATTCTGCGGAGTATGTCTTTTCCAATGTTTTAAAGAAGTATATTAAAGTGTTTGAGAACATTCAGGACGAGTATTTAAAGGAACGCACGAGTGATGTTAATGATATCGGCCGGCGTGTCTTGAAGAATTTGATGGATGAAAACCAGATGTTTGAATTGGAATACATCAATGAAGAACTTGTTGTTATCGCGCATGATTTAGCTCCGTCGGAAACAGCGAATATGTTTAATAAAAATGTCCTTGGATTTGCAACGGATATCGGAGGGCGAACATCACATACGGCGATTATGGCAAAATCGTTAGGGGTGCCGGCGGTTGTTGGGTTGAAAGAAGCTACGTTGCGGATCAGTAATCAGGATATGGTGATTATTGATGGGCGCATGGGGCTTGTTATTGTTCATCCTGGCGAGAAGACGTTAGAGATTTACCGCAACGAACGCACACGCATTATGGCGTTGCGCCATCGTTTTGATGATATCAAAGATCTTCCGGCGGAAACGCCTGATGGAAAGACTGTTGAGATTTTATCCAACCTGGAGCTTCCGGAAGAGGTTCCGCTTATCCAAAAGAAAGGCGCGAACGGTATCGGTTTGTATCGCACGGAATATTTTTATATGAACAGGATTGACCTTCCATCGGAAGAAGAACAATTTCAGGCGTACAGAAAAGTCGCGGAAAAAATGAGTCCTCACCCTGTTACCATCCGTACATTAGATTTGGGTGGTGATAAATTTATTTCAAGTTTACAAGTTCCCCGGGATATGTACCCTTCTTTAGGGTGGAGAGCGCTGAAGTTTTGCTTATCCCGTCCGGATATTTTTAAAACGCAATTGCGCGCGATCTTAAGGGCTTCATCATATGGAAAATTGAGGTTGATGTATCCGATGGTATCCGGGCCGGGGGAGTTACGGGAAGCTAATCGTATTCTTACTGATGTTAGGGCGAGTCTGAAAAAGGAAAATGTCTCTTTTGATGAAGATATTCCAGTGGGGATTATGGTTGAGGTTCCTTCCGCGGTTATGACAGCGGATATGTTAGCAAAAGAAGCGGATTTTTTCAGTATTGGGACTAACGACCTTATTCAGTACACGTTGGCTGTTGACCGCGTTAATGAACAAACAGCAGAGTTTTATGAGCCATGCCATCCCGCGGTTTTGCGGTTTATTAAGATGACAATAGATGCTGGACACAAAGAGAATATCCCTGTCGGGCTTTGCGGTGAGATGTCCAGCGAGCCTATTTTAGCTCTGTTGTTGTTAGGTTTTGGTTTGGATGAGTTTAGTATGTCTCACACGAATATTTTGCAGATTAAAAAACTTGTTCGAAGTGTGCGTTTCGAGGATGCCAGGGCATTGGCAGAGAAAGTTTTGACTTTGTCAACCGGAAGTGAAATCGAAGATTTGTGTCAGGCCAAGCTTCAGGAATTTGCCCCAAAGATTTTCAACACAGAAGATACAGGATAGATGAAGGATAAAATCAGCAAAATTTTCTAGGATAACTATCATGAAAGTATTGATCTTAGCGGCAGGATATGGAACACGTTTGTATCCATTGATCGTGGATACGCCGAAGGCATTACTCCCGATCGCGCAACGGCCGATGCTGAACTACTCTTTGGACAAGTTGCGTCACCTTAAAGATATTAATGAAGTTATTGTTGTTACGAATGATAAGTTTTTTGAACATTTTTCAAAGTGGGCAGGGGAACAAAAAACTTTTCCCGCGCCGATCCGCATTGTTAATGATAAAACAACGTCACCGGATGACCGTTTGGGGTCGATCGGTGATATTAGATTTGTTCTTAGTGAATGTAAGATTGATGAAGATTTGTTAGTGCTTGGTGGGGATAATTTGTTTGATTACGGACTGGACGATTATCTTGCCTTTGCGCAAAAGAAGGCACCGCATGTTTCTATGGGTGTTTATGATATCGAAAACATTCAGGAAGCAATACAGTTTGGTGTGGCGGAAATCAACAAAGATGGGAAGATTGTCTCTTTTGAAGAGAAGCCGGAGAAGCCAAAGTCAAGTTTGATCGCGATGTGTTTTTATTATTTGCCGAAAGAAACACTGACGTTTATTCATGATTATTTAGTCGCGACAGGCAAGCCGGATAAAGCAGGAGATTACATCCATTGGCTTGTTCAGGAAAAAGAGGTTTATGGTTTTCAATTTCGGGGAAAATGGTATGATATCGGAAGTATTGAGGCTTATCATGAGGCTCAAGAGGAGTTTAATAATTAATTAGTAAGTTTGGTTTAATTAATCCAATTAAGGAGGGGAGCAGAAGTGAAAGGACAGTATTTTATTACTTCAGAATCAGTAGGAAACGGTCATCCGGATAAGGTCTGTGACCAAATCTCAGATGCTGTGTTAGACCTTGTTTTAGCTGATGACCCTAAGGGCCGTGTGGCGTGTGAAACGTTTATTACGACGGGATTAGTGATTGTTGGTGGCGAAATCACAACAAAAACGTATATCGATGTCCAACGCCTTGTCCGCAAGGTCTTGATTGATATAGGGTACACAGATCCTAAATATGGATTCAACGCGAGTACATGTTCAATCTTGAATGCTATTAACAGCCAGTCTCCGGATATTGCTCAAGGTGTTGATGCCGGCGGGGCAGGGGATCAGGGAATTATGATTGGTTATGCCTGCGACGAAACACCGGAGCTTATGCCGCTTCC
>JAGLHE010000299.1 GCA_023143685.1 Candidatus Omnitrophota bacterium | reverse complement strand
TTGAGCTTTAAGAAAAGCAGTCTGCGTATAATTCGCAGACCCTGTGTAAGCATAAAGCGGTTCTTCATCTTTATACCATGCATAAATTTTTGAATGAACTGCTGGAGGTTTCATTACATAGCTACACTGAAATTTTTCATGATAATCTGCTTCAACTAACTGCCGAAAAGCCCTATGGTTACTTAATGACATTCCATCGCTAGGACACATGCCAATTAGTAACGCTATATCAATGTTCTTTTTTTCTTCGCGCAGGTAATTTAAATGATGAAATGCCATTGCAGCTGTTGCATAACCAGAGACTATATAAAGCTTGTTAGCGCCTTCATTCGTTGGGGCCAAAAGAACTTTTTTAAATAACTCATCTTTGATCATAAAAATTACTCAGCTACGAAGTTGTCACTTTATATTCATCCCTATTTTCAAACAAATATAATGGTTCAGGCTTTGCCTGATTATTGCATGTAGATAAATTATTAGCATGAATAATAGGGGGAATGTTAGGGCTTGTTTTTGGGTATTTAATCCCTGCGAAACTTTTTAGAACAGCTTCAAAAATAATTTTAACACCCTTAACTGGTACCGCCATCCCTATCTGTTTCCTTGCGCTTTCTTTAGAACCACAAAAAATATAATTATCGGGAAATGTTTGTAATCTAGCGCGTTCTCTGTTGGTTAAAGCTCTCGGTTCAGACCAGTGATAAACATGGGTTCCGCCACCGCCGCTTCCTGTTACCGTATAAGCAGGTTTATCAGGATTAAGTCTTTTGTAGATTTGACTTATTTTGGCGCCATGCACCTTTAATTGTAATCGTGGAGGCAAGTTTGCCGTAAAAGCATTTTCTCCCGGTCTTATATGTTGCAATCTTTCAATAACGGTAGCAGATTGCTTAGTTAGTTCATTATTAGATGCATTTTTTTTAATCGGCGGGTCTTCTATAGCAGTTCTGCAAGAATTATTGATGTTTTTAAAAGGAGATGGTGACGGAACCCCAAAAGCAATATCAAGATCATTTCTAATGCCTATTATAATTATTCGATGTCTTGCTTGTGGAATTCTGTAATCTTCGAACTTATATAAATGTGGATAAATGGAATAACCCGCATTATACAACTCGTTTAATATTTTTTTAAATGTGCTTCCTTCATTAGAATTCTTTAGACCACCAACATTTTCAGCTAAGAACCACTGAGGCCTAAATAACTTTAAAGCTTTGACTCCATATGCATATAAAGGGCCATAAACACCGTTTATCCCTTTTTTCTTTCCAACTAAACTAAAATCATTACACGGGAAGCCAAATGCAAGGGCATCGATTTTAGAAATCTTTTTTAAGTCATTAAGCTTAAGCTTGCGAATATCGCGGCAAACTACAGTTTTTTTGCTTTTAAGTGAAATATTATTTCTAAAAGTTTCACAAGTGTCTTTATCGTAATCCGTTGCCCATGCATGTTCAATAGAATAAGATACGCCGGATTTTTTTATTTTTGCTAACTTAGCACCAAGAGCAATACCGCCAGGTCCGCAAAAAAGTTCGCCAAGTTTGAAAACCTTGGTTTTTTGGTTCGTAGCATTTGATTTTGACGACATGTTTTTTGGCATTATTTCTTTCTCAATGGTTTCCTCTTTTCAAAATTTTAACTCGTCAGAGCAAGAAAAGCAAGGAAATTTAACCACGGTCTTAGCAAAATCGATCTGTCAAGTAAAATGGGGTGACAAAGCTGATTCGAGAAATGAAATTCTAACCCTTCCCTATCAAAAATACAAACAAAATCCACACCGGAATGGTGCGAAATGATTAAGCCCCGCCCTTT
>JAGLHE010000298.1 GCA_023143685.1 Candidatus Omnitrophota bacterium | reverse complement strand
TGAACAGAAGGCCTCCAGTCCTGACTGATCTAAGCTTCCTCCACTTGGTATGTCACACTCCTGACATGTACCCAAATTATTATCCTAGGAGGCGTGAAATAGTTGAACTCAGCAATTATGCAATCATCCATTCTGAAGAGTTTATGGTTCCTATTCCTGATGAGGATAAGAACGTTGACTATGAGGCGTTTCTAGGGGAGATTAAACGCGCTCGCGTATTAAAATCGTGGAATGAAGAGGTCTCCGAAGATGAGATCATTGAGAAGCATTCCTTTCAATCCGGAGATTTGTTTAGGTTGATCAGTAACGCGGATTGGCTTTTATACGCTTTCTCCGAGTTGGGACGGTTGTTAGATCATCGTGATCTGTTGCCCAGGATCTCTAATTTAAGAATGAGGATTAGTAAAGGAGTTAAAAAGGAACTTTTACCCATTATACGGCTTGACGGCATCGGTAGGGTGCGGGGACGAATACTCTTCAATGCTGGTTTTAAAACAATAAAAGATCTAAGATTAGCCTCAATTAGCCAGCTTAGCAACTTACCCCTAATCGGTTTAGGAGTTGCCAGAAAGGTCAAAGCGCAAATCAGTGATTTAAAGAAGGGGAATAATGGGAGAAACTGAAGAGGAGCAAGAGTGGAAATTTAAAACTCCTCTTACAGTATTAAGCGGATATTCTGATATAATCACTTTATTTTAAGCTATTTTTAACTTTAAACATGGTTTAGGAACCTTTTTTACCTTTTTTAAGACTCCTTTCTCTCTAAAATTAAAAGTTCCCGCGATTTATATATCTTAAAATATTTGATTTTTTAAAGAGGAAATGAAATATCTGAAATAAAGATGATTAATGAGTTTAGAAAAGCAGTGTTGAACTATGATGACGCTGCTAGGAGGTTAGCTGAAGAGGCTGTTGAGAAGAATATTGATCCCATCAAGGCGATTCAAGAGGGACCAGTTAAAGGTATAATTGAATTTGGCGATAGGTATGGTAGAAAAGTGATCTTTCTATCAGAGCTGATGGTTGGAGCAAACGCCTGTATATGCTCTCTTAAGGGTGTGTTTTCTAAATAGAATTGAGGTCGAGTTCCTCTAAGCAGATTTTAGATGAATTTGTGGCTTGAAAAATCTGTTGAAGAAAATGATCGTGTATTATTCTTTTTCAAGTAAAATCGTTTTCATCGTCCCTGTTGAACCAAGGAATAGATTAGCACGTCTTTTATTTAATGTCCTATTCAACATCTCATGTGACATCTTTATCTCCATCCTAAAAAAAGGATTCGTCTTAATTTTCAAAGACTCATCAGGGAGATTCCGTTTGCGTTTGATTTGTATTTATTTGCAAGAATGGTATTACCTCTCCACCAAAGAAGTATGGTAATTTTCCGTCCCAATTAATTATAGACAAATATTGCAAGTATTCTGGGTTCTTTGCTAGTTGTTCCTGAACTAGTTGAATTGCTTGTGCGTTTGCTTCAGCTTCGATGATGTTTGCTGTGGCTGTAGCTGTTGCAGTTGCTATTGTTGCGTTGGCTTGAGCTTCTGCTTGTATGATCTGTTGTTGAGCTTCAAACCCAATACGCAGTAGATCATTTTGTGCTTTTAGTGCTTCTTGTAAAGAGATAACTTTTGCGTTGGTAATATCTAAGAAATCTTGATTAAATCTGTAGTTAGTGATAGCTACATCAATTATGTCTATATCGTAAGGTGCAACTCTTGTTAGCAATATTTCCATAAATCTCGATTTAACAAGCTCACGCTTCTGTAATAGTTCTTCTGCTGTAAAGTCGCTGGTAGTTCCTCTGATACTCTCTTTGATGTTCGGGATAATGATTCTCATTTCATAGTTCTGTCTCAGGTTAGTATATATTTTATCAACTGCGAGTTCGTTCAACCGATAGTTCACTGCAATGTCGACCCACACTTCTTGAGTGTCTAATGTTCCACAAGATTGATCTAGAGTTTCTGCAAGTTGAGTTTGCGTGTTCATTATAACCACTGAATCTCTAAAAGGAACAACTAAATGGAAGCCACTATCAAGTATTCCAACAACACTACCCCATTGCATAAGAACTCCCTTACTTCCAGATTCAATTGTCATAAAAGAAGTTAGACCTATCACTACGCCCAGGACTAGTATAGCAATCAGACTAATTAACAAAAGCATTCTTTTAGAAACGATTCCTCTAGGTCTTCCCCGTCTGCTTTCAAAGGAATTATTATCTTCAGACATTTTTTCTTTTCCTCCATTTTTATTTTTTTCTCTCTAACTCAAAAAATCGAGTTTCTACCTCAGGCGTCTTCAGGAAGATTTACTCTTCTAGGTGTATCCTCAATATAAAGGTCACGCTAAATAATTGTCTAGCATGTGTTAATAATAACTCTTTTTTCATTTATGTGTAATTAACTGAAAAATCAATTTAATAATATAAAAAAAGAAGACTTTAGACATGTTTTTCGTTAAATTTTCACTATATAATCAAAATTTCTCTTATAAGTCCAAGTGAATGAAATATAAAGAAGTTTTTCTGGGTAAACAAACAATTAAATTAATAAGAAATATAAGCGTATTTTGAGACTTAGAGAAGTGTGGCCGCTGTAACGTAGAGGAATGGTAACATTCTGCGGAATCTGGCAGCGTATTGGCCTGACGAAGTGTT
>JAGLHE010000297.1 GCA_023143685.1 Candidatus Omnitrophota bacterium | reverse complement strand
GGTTATGGACACCATTCTCATGGCATACAAACTCGCAGAAGCTGTCATTCTGCCTATATTGGTCTGTATGGATGGGTTCCTTCTGTCGCATTATTCAGAGCCGGTTCAGATCCCCGATCAGGAAGAGGTGGATCGGTTCCTGCCACGCCGGCGGGCCAAGTACCGTATGGACCCCAAAGCCCCCTGCACCTTTGGCGGGGGCGTGAGTTCGGAAGTGCTGTACCAACTCAGGAAACGCATGCAGGAGGATATGGACGGTGCCCTAATCGAGCATGATCGAACCTGTCGTCAGTTCTACCGACGGTTCGGCCGACGATACCTGGCTGTGGAAACCATCAAAACAAAAGAGAGCAATCTCGCGCTTATCACCAATGGCACCATGGCGGGTACGGTCAAAGCCTACATCAAAGAGAAAGGACATGAGAATGGGGTCGGCCTCATCAAGGTAAGACTTTTTCGCCCCTTCCCAAAGACGGCCTTGAGAGAGGCCCTTAAGGGCTTTAAAAAGGCCGTTGTCATAGATCGAAATCTCTCGCCCGGAGGAGGCGGGATTTTTTCACAGGAAATCAAGGCCTCCCTTTACGGCACTAAGGATCAGATTCCGCTGGTTAGCGTAATAGGTGGTTTGGGCGGTGTAGATGTGACGCCGGATCATTTGGATCGTCTGGTTGGTGAGGTTCTAGAACAAAAGAAAGTCCCACCTGAGACTATCTGGATGGAGGCATAGAAATGGAAAGAGCGCTAATGGAAAACGAACTGGTTTATTCCGGGAGTTTTTCCTGTCCCGGCTGTGGGTTGACCATGGCATTTCGTCATGTGACAAAAGTCCTAGGTAAAAACACCGTCGTGGTTACAACCGCAGGATGCGGGTCCGTGGTGGCCGGGTATTATCCCACGACTACATCTAAATTACCCTTTTTTCATTGCTCATTCGGGACTGCAGCCGCCACGGCTGCTGGACTGAAAGCTGGTCTGGATATGATGGGCAAGACCAAAACCCATGTCCTGGCCTGGGCAGGGGATGGCGGGACATTTGATATTGGGATGCAATCCTTGTCCGGGGCGGCTGAACGAAACGATGATATTATCTACGTTTGTTACGACAATGAGGCCTATATGAACACAGGTATCCAAAGAAGTGGTGCAACCATGCACGCAGCATGGACGACAACTTCACCAGTTGGAAAAGTCCAGCAAGGTAAGAAAAGGTCTAAGAAGCCATTAATCCGGATTATAGCTGCTCATGGATTAGAATACGCCGCAACAGCTAGTGTAGCTTATCCTTTAGATTTTGTCAGAAAAGTTAAACGAGCGGTTGATATTAAAGGTCCTGCATTTGTACATTGCATTCAACCATGCACTCGGGGCTGGAGATTCGACACAAGTATGTCCATTCAAGTGGCTCGCTTGGCAGTTGAATCAAGGTTCTTTCCGCTGTATGAAATTGAGTGGGGCCACAAATTTACTATAAATCATCCAGACACGAAAGTATCTAAGATTCCCATTGAAGAATATCTGAAGCACCAAGGGAGGCTCAGCCATATATTTAAGCCAGAAAAAAATCAAGTAATCATTGATGTCATTCAAGATCACGTTGACAAAGAATGGAATAAACTCCTTGAACTATGCACACATTCGGAACTATAAACACCAAGTCACGTTGCTTCTTTTACGATTTCATACCCACAGATCAAATATCAGCAGCGTTCTTAAAAAATCATGCATTTATATTCATTTTTTCAAAATAGCACAAACAATTTCAAAGGAAATTCAGGAGAGATGAAGATGGGTGAATTAGAAGGAAAGTCTATTGGTGTTTTGGCGGAAGATTTGTACGAAGATCTCGAACTTTGGTATCCCGTATATCGATTAAGAGAAGAAGGTGCAAAGGTAATAATTATTGGCACTGGACTAAAAGAAAACTATGCAGGCAAACATGGACTTCCCGTTAAAGTAGATACAGATGTCAATAAGATCTCCTCAAAGGATCTTGATGCATTAGTGATCCCGGGGGGATATGCTCCAGATCGTTTTAGGCGGTATTCTAAGATATTAACGCTTACTAAAGAGATGTATGAACAAGGAAAACCTGTTGCCGCAATTTGTCACGGTCCATGGCTATTAATCTCGGCAAACATCTTGAGAGGTCGCAAGGCGACGTGCTTCTTTGCAATAAAAGATGATTTGGTTAATGCTGGAGCAACTTATCTTAATCAAGATGTTGTCAGGGATGGGAATATAATCACTTCGCGTACGCCTGAGGATCTTCCTGCCTTCTGTAAAGAAATCATAAAAGCACTT
>JAGLHE010000296.1 GCA_023143685.1 Candidatus Omnitrophota bacterium | reverse complement strand
CTTTTTCGCCAGGTCCGAGGGCCGGATCGATTTCGTCTCATGCCAGACCGAGATCCCGATCGGAGCCGGGAAGATTACGAAGAGGTCGCCGAGGCCTGGCGTCTGGCGGGTCCCGCTGTGTCGAGCACCGCCAGGCCGGAAGCCCTGGGAGAGGTCGTAGAATTCGCCGCCGGCGGCCTTGTAATGCGCCCGGACCCGGAGCTGGACCTTGTCCTCCGGGCTCATGGATATTCATCCTCCACGAATGGGTCCGCGGCCGACGCCGGCGTCTTCAAGTCGACGAGATACTGGAGGCCTCGGACCGTGATCCGGTGGAGCTGGCAAGGCCGGTTCCCCGGACTCTGGACCGTCTTGGTACGGCGCTCAAGGAGATCTGAGATAACGAGGGCCGAGAGGCGGCGCGCCGCCTTGTTGCGGGTCCAGCCGAGGACGTCCTCTATCTCGAAGTAGGCAAGACCGCGGTCGCGATCGTGGCAAGAAATCGCGTCGAGGATCTGGATCCAATCAGTCTCGACGTTCGGACCGGCAAGCCGCGCGGCAGTGTGGCTCGTCTGGGGATCGTCCAGGCGGACGCCTGGCGTCCGGTCCGGCTTCGGCGCCGGCGTGGGCTCGGATTCGAAGAAAGAAGTCTGGCGAGCATCCCGGAGCCAGGACCGTTTCCCGCAGTCGACACAAGCTAAATAGACGTCGTCTCCTTCCGTCCGCTCCGTGAGGAGGTTCCCGCAGTCGACACAAGATTCGCGGCGTTCGTTCACGAGACGGCCCTCCCGTGGACCGCGAACTCGGCGCCGCGGACGAGCTCGGCGAGGGAGAGCGGAGTGTTCGGAAACAGTTCGAGGCCATCCCGGATCACTTCCAGAACGGCCCCGTCTTGTGTTGATAACTCTGTGGAAAGTTGTGGGAAACCTTGCCCCGACACCACTTTCCCGGATACACCTGTCTTAGTACCTTCCCTGTCGCTCATACGTAACTCCCAGGTAAGGAGGTATCTAGTAGGGCGTGTTGACTTGTGGACAATCCGCCCGATCGGTAACTTCGGTAGGACCAGGAACGCCGGACCGCCTTCAGGCGCCGCAGCGCCTCTCGAGAGCATCGCACCTCTTGAGATATTTCGGCCGGACTTCCAACCTGGCCCCTGTCGCACTACGAGCCCCTCGTTCATTTGAGCGGGGGGCTCGTAGTTTACGACGTCGTGCACTGGTACGCCAGAGGACATATGACGCCCGGCGTGTCCCATCTACTCGAGGATCTCCTTTCCGCGCTCGACCAAGAGCTCCAGGACCTCGAGCTCCTCCTGGAGGATCTCCGCCTCGACGTCGCCGACCTCGGTCGCGATCTCGAAGAGCGCCTCGATCCGGACCTTCGCCCGTTCGAGAATCTCCTGGCCCCCGGGATCCCAACCTGGGCGCCCGTAAGAAGAGACCGGGTCCTTCGGCCCCGTATCGGTTCCCTGGATTACCTCTTCGATCTTCTCGATTGAGGCCCCCGGCTCCCCGTTCAGCTCGTCGGAGGAGATCTCGAAGGAAATCGCTCGGAGCCTCGGTATTGTCTCCTGAGTCTGGTCGCGATCGACCGGCTCGCCGACCTTCTCCCCCTCGTTTATCACGTCGATGTGAGCCTTCATTTCCTCCTCGACGGCGTCGACGTGGGCTTTCATTTCCTCCTCGACAGCGTCGAGGCGATCGTCGCTCTTCTTGGCGTTCTGAGCAGCCATCTCGTCACGTTCCTCTGGCGTCGGGCTCATAGCAACCCCTCTCTCATGGCGGTGAGTGTTTCGGTGTACTCGAGATCCCCCGGGAGAATAATCGAGCTGGCCGGCGTATAGGTGATCGACTCGCCCAGGCCCTCCGCACAGCTCGTGCAGACGTCCCGGCCTTGGAAGAGGTACTCCGGCGACCATGCGCACCCCTCCGGGCAAGGTGAGAGTTCGCCACAGCCGCACAGCTCACACTTTGGCGCGCTCATTTCTTCTTCGGCTTCCTCGCCTCGTCGGCGTTTGGACAGGTCTCGAAATGTGACTGGTAGCCGCGGGCCGCCCGAACCTCACATCGGAGCTCGACCTCGTCCCGCCGGCCGCGCTCGTCAGTCAGGTGGAACCGAACGGCCGTATCCTCGCGAACGTTCAATGGGACAAGCTTCCCGGTCGCGACGTTCCGGGC
>JAGLHE010000295.1 GCA_023143685.1 Candidatus Omnitrophota bacterium | reverse complement strand
AGGTCAGGTTTCTATACCTGACCGGTTTTCATTCAATCCTCTCCTGAAATTCACTTGACCATGCCTGGGATGCTCCATATAATGCTCCGACAATAGAGTGAGGGTACCAAAATGCGTAAAGAGTCGAGAATTGGATTCATCGGATCAGGCGTGATGGCGGAGGCGATGATAAAAGGAATGCTGAGAGAGAGCGTTATATCAGCGAGTCAGATTATCGCTTCAGGGCCACGTCAAGAACGTGGAAAGCAATTGGCGGAGAAATACGGAATTGCCGTCACCATCAACAATGCTGAGGCAGTCGATCAGGCAGACATTGTCGTATTGTCACTCAAACCTCAGATGCTCAGCACGGTATTAGAAGAGCTTTCAGGGAAAATTATGAAGGATGCGCTCGTGCTTTCCATCGTGGCTGGAGCGACGATCGAGAAAATTGAGCTGGGTTTAAATCATAAAAGTGTAGTTCGCTCGATGCCCAATACGCCTGCGCAGATCGGGGAAGGCATCACCGTGTGGACTGCTTCACCTGACGTAAAGGAAGAACAACGAGAGCATGCTAAGGCGATACTCAATGCTCTTGGTGAAGAGCTGTTTGTAGAGGATGAGGATTTTCTCGATATGGCTACCGCTGTCTCGGGAACCGGGCCAGCCTATGTTTTCTTGTTCTTGGAGGCGATGGTCGATGCCGCGGTCCATCTGGGTTTTCCCCGGTATATGGCTGAGAAATTGGTTCTCCAGACTGTGCACGGCTCTACCGAGTATATTCGTGAGGCTCCAGATCATCTAGCACGCTTGAGGAACCAAGTTACCTCACCTGGGGGCACCTCTGCTGAAGCACTGTACTACCTGGAACGGGCTGGTTTCAGGACGGCAATTTCCAGAGCAATCTGGGCAGCCTACCAGCGCTCAATTTCGTTGGGAACGGGGAGTATCAAGAAGAGGCTTACTGAAGGAAATGAGTAAGTAGCCAAATAATGAAGAACTCGACGGGACGAAATCCCCGTCGAGTTCATGCTAAAGTTGTATTGATTTCCGGGAATGATTATTCAATCCCCAAGTATGCCTTCTGAACCATCTCGTTTTCTCTAAGTTCTTCAGCAGAATCACTCAGCACGATCTCGCCGGTTTGGAGAACATAGCCTCGTTGGGCGATTTGCAGTGCCATGTGAGCATTTTGCTCAACCAAGAGAATTGTTGTGCCCTCTTGATTTATCTCCTTGATCGTATCAAAGATGCTCTCAACTAAAATTGGAGCTAGTCCCATGGACGGCTCATCCATAAGCATTAATCGAGGCCGGGCCATGAGCGCACGACCTGTTGCCAGCATTTGCTGCTCACCACCACTGAGAGTCCCGGCAACTTGTTTTCGTCTCTCGTGGAGTCTTGGAAAGAGGTTAAAAACCTTCCCATAGTCTGCTTCAATTCCATCCCCATCGGTACGATGGTAGGCACCCATGTCAAGGTTTTCTGCGACGGTCAACCTTGAAAAAATGCCCCGTCCTTCTGGGACCATGGAAACGCCCTTATAAACGATCTCGTGTGCGCGAAGGTACTCCAGATCCTCGCCATCGAAGGCTACTGAACCCTCTCTGGGCTTTAGAATCCCGCTGATCGTGCGTAATGTGGTTGTTTTGCCTGCTCCATTTACGCCGATGAGGGTGACGATCTCACCTTCTTCGACGGTGATGGATATACCCTTCAAGGCATGGATTTTCCCGTAGTAGGTATGGACATCGTTAACTTCAAGCAATGCCATCTGTTATGCTCCCAGGGCTTCCTGGTTTGATGATTCCGCTGCCAATCCGGTGGCAACACCCCGACCGAGATAAGCTTCGATTACATCTGGATTGCCTTGAATTTCTGATGGCGTCCCTTCGGCAATTTTCTTTCCATAATCGAGAACCGTAACTCTCTCGGAGACGCCCATTACAACGCGCATGTCGTGCTCGATCAAGATGATAGTGATCCCCAGTTCATCCCGCAATCGCCGGATGAAGTGCATCGTCTCAGCGCTTTCCTTGATGTTCATCCCAGCAGTGGGTTCGTCGAGTAGAAGCAGTTTTGGCTTACTGGCCAAAGCACGACCAATTTCCAGTCGCCTCTGATCACCGTAGGGAAGGTTTTTTGCCAACTCATCAGAGAGCCCTCCC
>JAGLHE010000294.1 GCA_023143685.1 Candidatus Omnitrophota bacterium | reverse complement strand
GGACACCAGCGCCGAGCTGGTGGAGATGGATATCGCCGAGCACGACCGCCGCATTGCGCTGGTGCTCGGGCTCACCCACCTCAGCAACCTGGCCTACGCACGGGCGTTGATGGGCTCACGGGCCCGTGCCGAGGACCTCGCGCAAGTGGCCGGCGAAACCTACACCAAACAGCTCGGAACGACCCGGGAGGTGATCGAGGAGAACCCGGAGCTCTACTTCCAGATCCAGGCCCTCAACCCGGTCACCGAGGAGGTGGCGGACGGTCTGATGAGCGCGGTACGGGAGTGGCGCGAGACCGTCGTCGCGGGCGACGGCGACGGCTTTGCCCGCCTGATGCGGGAGTGTCGCGACTACCTGGCCGGCACCGCGGACGATGGGGCGGAGACCGGCCGGTGAAGCGCACGTTGGATCGCGTGCTCGAGGCGCTCAACGCCCATCCGGACCCGGACCGGTCGTGGCTGGTGGGCTCGCCGTGGTTTGAGCCACCCAATGAGCTGCGACGGGCGATGCAGTCCGCGGCGTCCGTGTCGTCGTTCGACTACCCACCGCCACAGGGGATCGCCGAGCTCCGTGGCGCGGTGGCCGAGCTCCACCGTCGCGATGGCCTGGCGCTTGAACCCGAGAACGTGCTCATCACCCATGGTGCGAAGAGTGGGCTTCTCGCTGTCTTTGGTTGCCTGCTCCAGCCGGGTGACGAGATCCTGCACCCGGCACCGTGTTATCCGGCCTACCCCGCCGCAGTTACCGCCCTCGGGGGGACCCCGGTGGCGGTTCCGCACGAAGACGGGCGCTCTCTCTTTGAGCCAGTGGCGCTCGAAGCCCACATCACCTCGCGCACCCGGGCGCTGGTGCTCTCCTCCCCCGCCAACCCGACCGGCGCAACCCTCACCGGCGATCAGGCGCGGGCGCTGGTCGAGCTCTGCCGCGAGCACGGCCTCCGGTTGGTCTGCGACGAGGCGTACGAGGCGTTCCGTTTCGCGCCTGACACAGATCGTCTCCCCGCCCACTGGGACCCCGATCTCGAGACCGTTGTCCAGGTGCGGAGCTTTTCGAAGACCTACGCACTGTGTGGGTGGCGAATCGGATACGTGGCCGCCGACCCGGCGCTGATTCGACGGTTGACGGCCTGGCAGACGGCTCTCCTCAACCCCCCCAATTCGATCGCTCAACAGGCGTTGATTTCGGCGCCGGCGGTGCCCCCGAGCTTCATCCAGGAGGCCGGACACCGTGTGCGAAACCGCCTCGACGAGCTCGTCGCGGTCCTCGCCGACGCCGGACTGGGGACGGAGCTACCGCAGGGCGGATTCTACGTCTGGGCCGACGTTCGCTCCCGACTCGCCGCCACCGGTCACACCGACACCGCCGCCTGGTGCGCCGATCTCGCCCGACGGCACGGCATCGGTCTGTGGCCGGGCGAGGACTTTCTCGCCCCCGGCTGGGTGCGCGCGTCGGCGGTGGCGTGCACCGAGGCCGATTGGGAGCCGGCCCTGGATCGACTCGGAACTGAGCTGCGATCGTTCATGAATGGAAGGAATTCGCGATGATGGTGACCAAAGAACTCGAGAAACTGCGCGGCAACCTCGACCGGGTCGACCGGCGGCTGGTCGAGATCCTCGATGAACGGCTGCGGGCGGTCGCGGGAATCGCCCGACTCAAGGCCGAGGGACTGCCGTTCCTGCGCGACCACGAGCGTGAGTCCGAGCTCCTCAGCCGGGTGGAGGGCTGGGCGCGCGAGCTCGGCATCGACGAGTTTCGCACCCAGGAGATCTTCCGCGAGCTCATCGCGATGTCACTCAAGGCGCAGGAGGAGGCGCTGCTCAAACGCGACCGGGCCCAACAGTCGGTCGAGAGCGCGCACCGCGTGGCCTTCCAGGGCATTGACGGGTCCTACAGCCAC
>JAGLHE010000293.1 GCA_023143685.1 Candidatus Omnitrophota bacterium | reverse complement strand
ATATGTTTGTATGAATAGAATTGTATCATCAATTCTGTTAGCCGTATTATCACCAGTAGTAGCCCTAATGGAGATATCGTAATCTCCTGCAGCTAATCCCAAAATAGAATATTGTAAAGAAACCATACGAAGGCTATCTGAAGATTCCGTGTTTACTTCTCCAACATATGCATATGGCGCGGTTATCATTGTTCCATTTTGATATATAAAACTCTCAATATACTCATATACTCCAGAATTATCAATTGTATATTTTGCATTGAAAGAAATATATACAGATTCACCTGAATTTACAGTTATTACTAATTGCATGTTTGTAAGAGTGGTATATGTTGGATGTTCTGAAGGTGTTTGTGGTGTTAGATATTCAGCATACCAAATATTTTGTACTATACTTTCTCCTCCTGTCGTTGTTGATGTGGGGATGAGATTGCTAAAATACATAAAAGAAAAGCCTCCAAAACCCAATCCACTTGCAGCTAATATAAATGCTAAAATAGCTATACCTTTTCCTGAGCCATTTTTTCCCATATTTTCAAAACCTCGATCTTAAAAGGATTTTTTACTTTAGATGTAATTAATTTAAATTTTAATAATAATGATAATATGAATTAATATAACTTTGCTTACAGTAATTGCTGGTCAAGTCACATTACGGACGAATTCGAGGTAGAGGAGTTTGAACGAGTGTTCAAATCCTTAACTCAACACTTCAGAATTTAATTTCGTTAAGGTTATTTTTCAATTTTTCCAGTTTCTTCTTTAATATTGTTTATAACTTTAATTCTTCCTCTTCAACCTTGAGAAAAGAGAGGGGTTAACGTCAAGATTTTTTATGGAGTGGAAAGTTCACAATGCTTGGTTTTACCATTAAATAGATAATTTAAATCGTTATAATTAGCGGGTTTGATACTTGGATCGAGACCTATTTTATTGGCGTAAATTATCAACCTGAAATCAATTTTACATCGCCTTCTCAGGGTAACGAGTTAATTTCTCAATTTTACGATTACAATATAAACGTGTCTATTTCCGATCCAGAGTTAGATAGCTATAATAATGTTTCAGTTAGAATTTATAATATTATGACAAATCCAACATTAAATTGGACATATATGACTCAGATTGGACCAACTGATCGATGGATGTACACAATCCAACCAATATTGTTTCCAAACAATCAATATATAGTTGAAGTTAGAGCAAAAGATGCTTTAGGATATACTTATAAATCAATTCCGATTTCGATTCGAATAATAGTCCTCAGTTGTCAAACTGGACAATTTTAACCCACATAACTGGTTCTGATTACGCATTTTCCTTTAATCCAAGCGATCTCGGAGAAGGGACTTACATTATTTCTGGTCGGGCAGAAGACGATAAGGGTTTTGGTTATACTAATATAACTATAGTGATAAGATTTGAAAAATCGCCTGATTTCATGCCTTTTGTCATTATTGGAGCTATTGTTTCATTAGCAATCATAGGAGTAGTTATCGCATATATAAAAATTCCTTCTTGGATTTTTGCCAGAAGAGATAGAAGGGTTCAAAATTCAGAGACCTAATAAATTTCTTTTCTGACGATCGATTATTCAAAAATTTAGTCTACCCTCTTAATTTTTTGCTTTCTCATTATTCGTCATTCAATCAAAATAACAGCCAAAACTTAATCGGATATATATCAATTATTTGAAATCTGGTTTAAAATTGTTGCTAATAACTTATAATTTAAGTAAGTTGTAACTAGTTTTGATACTTAGGGATTTAAATACAGAAAATAAAGTCATGGGTATCTATTTTTTTTTTTCTGATTTTTATAATTTTGCTTTTAAGGTAAAATTAACAGAAGTTTTGAGATTATTCTCCATTTGGGTTATTGCAGTAAAAGTTTTTTCTCGTAACGCTGCTAAATTGCGACTTCGGTATTCGACATATTTATTAAGGTGTCTTTTCTTATATTTAATATATATGAAATCGAATATATCGGTTTCGATATATAGGTGAAAATTAAAAAATGTTTTTTGGTAAGCGATTTAGCGGTCATGAAGGTGGGATATTCTCGGGTTTAGATATCCTAGTACTTTCAATAATTGAAAATTACGACGGTATCTCTGGATATGATCTCGCTAGAAGCATCAACAAGAAATTCAACAAACTATGGCACGCGTCCCCTGGCACAATATATCCTTTACTAAACAGATTAGCTAAGAGAGATTTTATTGAAATGGAAGAAGTAATCAAAAACAAACGAAACATCAAATTATATCGAATAACAGAGTCAGGACAAAACAGATTAAGGGAAGTTCTCAAGAGTAATTTAGAACCAAGCATAAACACACTTGGAGAATATCTTAGGACGATTGTTCAAACTTGGATTCCTAACGAAGATAGCATACATAGCATGATGTCTTGTTTTCCTTATAATCGAGAACATTCACATCGAAGCATAGATACGGA
>JAGLHE010000292.1 GCA_023143685.1 Candidatus Omnitrophota bacterium | reverse complement strand
GTCAACTTTGCCCTGGAGTACCTGCCTTCTTTTCTCAAGGCCCCGCTGCTGGCCGGCATCACCACTTTGCCGGTGCAAAAACGGCTGCCTTCCTTCATTATGATAGAGCCGACCAACACCTGTAATATACATTGTCCACTGTGCCCGGTCGGATCGCAGGTGATGAAGCGGAAAAAAGGGTTCATGGATCTTGAAAAATACAAAGGGCTGATCGATGAGGTTTCGACGTTCGTCAAGGAGATCGTGATGAACTTCGCGGGCGAGACCCTGCTGCACCCCCAGACAGGGGAGATGATAGCGTATGCCGAGAGGAAGGGCATTTCGGTCACGATCGGCACGAACGGTACGATAGACAAGATGGAGGAGGTTGTCAAAGCGGGAACCTCCGAAGTGCTCTTTGCGCTGGATGGATTGACGGAGGAGACATACTCAAAATACCGCCGAGGTGCTGACCTGAAGACGGTCAAGGAAAATCTAAGGAAGCTTACCGAAGCAAAGCGAAGGCTCGGCTCTGACAAGCCCAACATAGTGCTTCAGTTCGTGGTCATGAAGGACAACGAGCATGAGATAGACGGCATCATGGAGCTCGGAAGAGAGTACGGAGTCGACGAGGTTGCATACACCCCGGTGATCATCAACGATTTCTTCTCGACCGACAAGAGCGATCTCGTCTCCCGATACCTCCCCGAGAACTCGCAGTTCCGTCAGTACAAGCGTGCAGACAGCAGGATCATGGAGCGAAAGCCTACCCTGTGCGTCTGGGTCTTCCAGTCTGTAGTGCTTTTTAATGGTGATGTCTCGATGTGCTGCTTCGACTTCGACGGTAAATATACTCCGGGGAACGCTTTCGAAGAGGGCGGATTTCTCGGGGTGTGGAACAGCAGGGCTTACCGCAAGTTCAGGGCGAACATCATAAGGAGAAAGTTCGATCTCTGCAAGCAGTGCGACCTTTCATTCATCAAACCTTTCCGGTTCAAGACCCGCTTGTAGTTCACCCTTTCCTGGACGGAAAAAGAACCCTTTTGTCGAGACCCATCAGGTAGCCCGCCACCTGTGAGTAGTACATAACGACGACTTCGTCCTCGCCGATTATCTTGTCGCTCTGACCGTACCCTTCGAGCAAGCTGTAGCACTGCGCGCACGCGACAGAGATGATGTCGATGCCCCAGTTCGATGCAGAATCCAGGATCCTCTTGCTGAGTGCTCCCAGTGCATCAGGCGAATCCAGGTACTTCGGGCCGCCGCAGCACTCGTTGGACTCGGGAAACCAGACAGCATCGAGACCGAGCTTTTCGAAAAAATCCTCCATGTATTGCGGCTTCTCGCTTTCTTCAGCATCACCGCAGCACTTTCTGAACAGGCAGCCGTAAAAGGGTGAAACTCTGAGCCCCTTGATGCTCCTGGTCCTCTTCGCCCGCAGCTTGTCCATCGGAACGTTCATGACGAGGAACTCGAGAGGGTGCATGACCGGCGGGATTCTTGTCGCTGGTTCCGAGGAAAGATGTTTTACCGCTCGATAACAGTTCGGGCAGGGCATAACCAGCGCATCGACTCCGGTACAGGTATCGGCTATCTTCGAAAGCAGCATTCCCCTGGCCGGGTCGACCTCCCCTCCCGCGTGCACGTGACCTCCAAAGCAGCCCGGGGCTTCGTACTCTACGAT
>JAGLHE010000291.1 GCA_023143685.1 Candidatus Omnitrophota bacterium | reverse complement strand
AAATCCTCCTTGCATGTGGGCTATCAAACCGCAAGACATTTTGAAAAAAGTGCTTGAGATTCTTTCCGAGGATCAGTCGCAACCGCTATGGAAAAGGCCATTTGCAAATGGACGCAGCGCAGAACTTAGAACTTAATAGCACAGAACTACAGCAAGCCAAAGTTCACCTCGAATCTTTGCCCGTAGTTGTGAATTTCGCTACAACGTCGCGCTGTAATATGAACCCTCCGTGCGTTATGTGCCTGCGAAACGTCGAGGAACACCCACAAGACATGGCATGGTCTACGCTTTTCCGGGCTGGATATATAGCACATACGGCCTCTGCTATTCTTTTGCATGGCGTAGGTGAACCCCTCTTGTATCCTCGGCTGTTTGACGTTGCCAGCATAGCGAGCGAGGGCGCGTTTACGCTGTTTACGACCAACGGGATATTTATCACAAAATATGTTTCCCAGATTTGCGATCACATATCAAAGATCAGCGTTTCCATAGACGCGGCAAGCAAGAAAATCTATAAGCGAATACGCCATGAGAGTCTTTCGACGGTCAAGAATGGGATCGCACAAGTTGTCGCCATGAAACGAGAGAGGGATCAAGAGACGCCCGCCATAGACATTAGCATGTGCCTCATGCGCGAAAACGTTGTCGAAATGGCGGACTTTGTGCAAATGGGCCATGATCTCGGTGTTGACACGGTGCATTTCTACCACATGAATGACGGCCCTGAGTACGACTGGGAGGTTGGTTGGTTTAATTACCAAATGCAGCATTGCTGGATCGATCCCGATACTCATGACAAGAATGTTTGGAAAGCCCTTGACAAGGCGGGTGAATTGGGCGTCCCTGTGATATTTGACGGAACGCGGCTGTTTGATGGTAAGACCGACTTTCCCTTTGCCGATAACCCCTGCGGGCCAGGCCCGCCCGAACACGACTTGATATGCGACGCGCCTTGGCGGAATATGCAGATAAATAGCGACGGTGAGGTTATGAACTGCTGCTACCAGACTTGGGCTATCGGTGATCTAAGAGAGCAGTCATTTGCAGAGATCTGGAACGGGGAAACACAGAAAGGAATCAGAAACGGCGTTATTACTGGAAACTTTCACGACTATTGCGTTAATGCGAAATGTCCGCCCAAGGGGAGGGTGTGAGAATGATATATTTGGACGAAATGCCGGAACGATTTGATAAGATTTTGCACTGGTATTGTGGGCAAGGGGGTACGACCCCGACAGCGCCCGCAGAACTTTTTCAGCTATACCATTGGTTTTTTGCCATAGGAATGAGTATGCAGCACGTTTACTATCACTCGAAGGCTAAGGATCGCAGTAGGGATTACTCTGTTGTGGAATTAGGAACGGGGCTTGGGGTTAGTTCGATACTCATGGCGAAAGGGTTCAAGGACGGAAACGAATATTGTCCGCAGAAAAACAAGTGTCTCTTGCTGACCGTGGATAACGGCAACGAGTCGTCCACTCAGAAAGCCGCGCAGATAATCAAATTGGCGAACCGACAGTTTGGCTTGAGTATTAAGTTTCAGATCGGGAACGATATGGAACGCTTGAAAAGCTTGCCAGATTGGTCGGTGGACGCACTCTTTACCGACGCGAATCATGGGTATGCTGACGTTATAAACGCTTTAGATCTCGGCGTACCCAAAGTTGTAATGAGAGGCAGAATAATGGGACATGATTACGATCCCGTTGAGCTTTCGGTGCCTCTGGCAATAGAGGATTGGAAAGCCAAGAACGGACAGTTGGTAGGCGGCTGGGGTCTTATCAACAGCCTTTGGTGGATGATCAAACGATGAGTAATTTAGCTGTTGCTGTGATCGCGCATAAACGACCCAATTATCTGTATGTTACACTGGACGGTTTGTTTGCGCTCAAGGGTATCGAGGGCTGTCGCGCAACTGTATACTGCGACGGTGGGCTAGATCCGGACATGCGCACAAAGCAATTGGGTGTGGCGTTCGCTTTTCCTATTCATGATTTTGTGTTGCATACGGAGGCG
>JAGLHE010000290.1 GCA_023143685.1 Candidatus Omnitrophota bacterium | reverse complement strand
AATCCCGTAACAGTGCTTCGTGAACTACCTCGATCTTCTCCCGGAGCAGGCTGCGCGAAATCAGATGAGCGACCTTCCGGACGGGGACGTGGATTGTGACAAGCCCGATTCTCAACGGCTCGGAAACCAGCATCATTGCCACGCGTCTGGACGAGGAGAGGTTTTGAAGGAGTTCGGTCTGTCCGGGGAGGCTGGTCCCGGCCTGATGAATGGCCTTCTTTGACAGGGGTGCTGTGACGAGTGCATCAGCGTCGCCCCGCGAAACGAGACGGAAAGCGTGCTCAATCGTCCGGACGGCGGTACGCCCCGCCTGTGCCGAGACCGCTCCGGGGCGCACGTTGCAGCGACGCAGGCCGGGTGGAATCTCAAGAATCACTGCTGATACGGGTCTGGCAGACGGTCTACTCCGGGCGCCTCCGGGCAGGATCAACCTGGTGGGATATCCAAGCCGCTCAGCATAGAAGGAGAGAGGATCGTCCGGGCCCACCACGACGGGAGTGCAAATCTGACGAACGCGGCGGTTCCGGAGGCTTTTCAGGACGACTTCGGGACCGACGCCATTGTAATCACCGATGGTAATTGCCACGACGGGTTTCATAGCGTTGACGTTGATACAAGGATATAGTCACCAGATTTTCCCGGATCCGCAAAGGTGAACTTCTTGTCCAGTCGTGCATACATCCAGACTTCCTTGAATCCTTTCTCAGGATCAAGGGAACGCTCAGTGGATGTCGGGCGGCCATACAGAACATAGATCCGTCCCCTGTCTGATCGGAAGCCATTCGGGCGTCGGAGGGTGCCGAACGTGCGTCTGGTATGGTCGACGCGCCGGTAGTACTGGGTCATGACTTCGTTATATGCGGTCTCCTGCGATTGATCCTTGGATTTCCAGAACGCGTCGAGATTGTCGCGTCGCGTTTCGAAATCGCCACTCATCAGTGAATCGGTCACATCCTCCGTCGCAATGTACCGGAGCGCCTCGAGCGCGTAGTCCACGTCGCGAAGCGATTGGGGCATTTCGGGCCAGACCGTCCGAAAGGGCTTTCGCACTTGAATCTCATCGTCGCCGATGCGGACGACAAGGGAAAGACGGAACATGCGAAGCGGGAGTCTCTGGAGAGGCAGGGGGACAAGCAGCCACGCCGATGACCCGCTCGAATCCTCTACAACCTCGTACGTGAGCGATGTCTGGTTCTCTGCAGGCTGAAAAGTCACTCCCTTCTGCAGCGGGACGTCGGAAAGGACACCGGTGAGAACCGGTTCTGGTTCTTCCTTTTCGTCACGAACGACCCGGATGGTATACTCCGCCGTGACGTTCCCGGTTGATTCGCCGGGCGCCGGAATCTGCAGCAATACAGAACCCGGAGATCCGAAGCGAACATTCCCGCCGAAGTTCTGCAGCGTCAGCCGTTGTCCTGGAAGAGACCGGACAAAGATCGCCGTTGAGTTCGTTGCTCCTCCATCCCGAAATCGGGCGGCAGTGATGCGCCTGCTCTTGTCGGTAAATCTCCGCGT
>JAGLHE010000029.1 GCA_023143685.1 Candidatus Omnitrophota bacterium | reverse complement strand
TCTTTGAAATTCCTATACTAGGACAGAAACGTCCTGGCAGGAACAATGATTGGAGAAGTATATCTAAAACAATCCTTCTGAATATATTCCATATCAGACACAACCTGAAAGGAATGCTTTGCTTTTATCTTTTTTTGAAAATAGATTAAATTTTTGTTTATTCCGTTTTTTGCCGACAATTTTGCCTCGACCAGAAACCACGGCTTCTTATCCCGAGAGACTAAAAAATCCACTTCCCGTTTCTCCTTATCTCTGATAAACCACAAATCATGTTGAATTAGTCAAGACCAATTTAACACATACGTTACTTTGGTCGGAGGCAGGAACAAAAGAAGTAAAATAAGGACGGATCCTACTTTTTCTAATGGCACTACTTAAAGCGAATTATAACCCCGATGCCCGTTATTGTCATTGCGAGGAGGCTACCAAACTATCAAGCCGACGCGGCAATCTCATGCCTGCTGGCGCACGCACTACTTTTTCCCTGCTTTTTCCAACGCGTGCATCGGCAGGCTCGGATGACGGAACATCCGGATATCTCTCGTCGGATGGCGGCTCACTCTCCGTCGAAGCTATCAGTTCATTAAATGACTTCGCATCAAAACCCAAAAACATCGGCAAGCTCGTTACCGGCGTAATATTAATAATCACCGGAACAAAACCTTTGATATCAATATTCGGGATATCCAGAAGCTCCATAGGCAATGGCACACCATGTCCATCCCGTTTAATCTGCAGGTCAATGTTAGCAGGGTTAAGGTCGATACCACCGACTTCACGGCCAATACCCGCCGCGTTGTACGCCGCCCCCGCCACACCGCTGGCTGGCAGGCGTTGCCCGTCGCGCGCTTTGCTCGCATCCACCGGAGAAGAAATAACACGATAAAAAGGCGCAGTGCTTTCTTTAGAAAACAATGGAACAGGGATTAAGCTCCCATTTTCAATTGCAGACGGATAAAACTCTTTCAGGTCTGGATAAAAAATAATCGCTCCTGGACGCATCAGGCGATGTGTTTCTTTCACAATCTCATAATAAAGGGAATCTTGCTCAACAATATCTTTACGAATACTAACCGGCTTCATGATCAAGGAAAACATGAAATCAAAAGACTGATCACGAAAGATCTCACGATTCAAAGATGTCGCGTCATCCCGAATAAGGGTTAGCCTACTCCCAATATCTGAATCTAATGGAAAAGCATCTTGAATCTTTTTCAGCAGCTCCCCGCCAAGATTAACAACTGTAATATGTCCCTCAGGATATCGTTCAGCCAAGAATTCAACTTCATGCGGGCTTCCTCCAACAATTAAAATATGTGGTGCCTGCGTTGTCAAGGAGATCAATTCTTCATCATCAGCCTTTTGAAAATAGCGGGCAAGCAACCTTCTCGTTGGTGAAAAAGACGCAACTTCTTCAGTATCAGAAGTGTCCAGACTGCCAACAAGATCTAAAATCGGAACTTTTCCGTCCTCTGTCGACTGTCCTCTGTCCACTACTTTTTCCACTGGTGAGAAGGAGGGCTGACCGCCCTCGGATTCTTCGCTTACGGCTTCTGTTGTCCAAACATCTTCGAATATTTGGCCTACCTTATCGTTTAATACACGCGCATCCCGAATTTCAATATTGATTGTTGTCCCCTGCTCATCTCTCTTTGCTTCTTTAATTTGAAATTTACCCCCACCCAAAGATGTACTCAACTTTCGCCTGGCAACACCATCTTCCCCTTTCGTCAGGATAGAAACCGAATAAACTTTTTGTGAGTTTTTTATGTTAAAAAGAGCCTTTGTGGCAGCATAACCTCTTCTTCCATCAAGACGCGTTCCTTCACGCGCCTTCTCGTCTTTCGTAGAAAATTCTTCTTCCATAAGTTTCTCTAAAACGTCAAGACTCATACCTAACCCATTATCCTCAATCGTAAGACGTACAATTTTATGTTTAAGAGGAGTAACCGTTACTTTAACCTTGCCAACATATCCACTATCTTTATCTTCTTGCTTTTTGCGCATCATGACAGCATCATAAGAATTCGGCAAAAGCAAGTTCATGACGCTTCGAACAACACTATCTACCGGAAGAACACCCGTCCGATCCGGAAGCAAGACCTCTTCCATATGATCGCCTGCACGCAGCCTGGCAGAAAGTCTCCAATCTTCAAAATCAACAAACAACCGCTCCGCCTCGTCAACCGTATCCACCACCGGGCTGGAGGCGCCGGAATTGCCGGGGGATTTTTTTAGCTTTGTTATAAGCTCATTCACGCTCCGTTTATTATCGTTATATCTCTCGATGGAGTTTAGGGTAATCTCCGGCATAGCAAAATCTTCGTGAACTTGTTCAAAAACAAGGTTTCCCGAATTGCGCAGGACAAAAATTTGAATCATCGCCTCATAATCGCGGGATTTTGTATAGTAAACTCCGGTTCGTCGAAGAAGGCCGCTTTGCTTATCAACCATAAAATAGCTGTATTCAGCGTACTTTTCTGCTCCTGGCAGGTAGTTAAGTTCTGTTACAGGCCTAAAAACATGGGCGGCATTTAATAACTTAAGATTGCTTTCAAAAACATATTCTTCAGACCAGGGATCTTCCCATTCAATGATTGTTCCATATTCGGAATTAAAATCCTTTAATGTTATGTGGGTACCTGTATCTTCTTCCGGGGATAGAATTAAGTTAAAATGATTTTCTGAAAGATAGGGATCGTTGACTAAATACATTCCTTCAGTACGGCCAACAGAAAATTCTCTGTCGGGCAGGATATGGCGAACTCTACCAAGAGGCTGTTTCTTTTTTAGTCCATACCTCTGAATCTTTCCAAGCCCTTTTTCCATCCATACACGATAACTAAACTGGCCGGCTGTAATCCATATTTCTTTCTTAAAAGTTTTTTCCCATATTTTTTCAGGAAAATTATAGCCAAGATGTTCAATCTGCCTGAGTGTCCATTGCTGCTGATTTTCATTCTCGATGGGTGAGGAAGATGTTTTATTGTCAGACAATATGTCCTCAACTGCCCTAATTGATTGCTTTGTTTGCGCTATTAATTTCAGATTGTCGGGGTCATCTTTTATTTGCATATTAAGCAAGCGGCTTAAATGCGTCAGGGCAACTGAATACTTGCCTTCATCATATCTTTGTCGCGCAAAATTTAAATGCCTCCGGCTTTGCTCAATCTTTCGAGTTATCCCATTTAAAACAATTTCATCCGAAAGAATATGCCGCTGCCCGTTCTCTAATAAAACATACCCTTCTTCTCTCACAATGATTCTTGGGGAATAAAGGATATCCTTCTTTTGTTTCGATCGAATGAGAGCCAGCACCTCGCTTACAGGAACCTCATCATCAGCAACAAAAACTGTCGAATGCGGATCATTTCTCTGTAAATGTTTTAAATAGGTAATCGCTTCCTGCCCTTTAAAAACTTCCTCCACTGGTGAAGAGGCATTCTTGGGGACTGTCCCCGAAAGGGGACTGCCCCCTTCGCCTTCGCCGGCTGGTTCTGAGGAAACAGGCAGACGAAGAATTTCAATGGAGAAATCTTGTTGAAGAAATTCCATCTCTCTACCCGAACCTTTTTCTTTCCCCGGCTCCGTTGTTATCTCAGATTTCAAATGAACTCTATAATCATCACCCACTTCTAAAATCCTTAACACCTCATCTATAATATCGCTTGTAATTTTACGATTCACATCAAAATGATTAATCTGATATTGCATCCATATTTTACGAACAATGGCTTCCCGCACCTTACTAACTTCCACAGCTTTTTTAATTTCTTCACTCTCAAAATCAGCCCCTAAATCCCTTAAAATTTCCGACACCTCCGAGCGATCATATGCAAAGAAAGCATTGGCTAGCTTTACAGTCATATCCGAAATCATTTTTTCCTTTATCGGGTCTATTTTCTGTTGACTACCAACCGCTTTTTCTACCGGTGAGGAGGCGGTTTCTTTTATAAGAAAATCGCTCCCCATCCATTTCGCCTTAAAATTATTTGAAGAATTCCGTGAAATATAACCTTCTCTTTGTAAATATCGTCTAATATGACCTGATATTTCAATCATCGCCAGAGAATCCACATTACTTGTTAATAGTGCATTTGCTCCTACCATCATGTGGATTTTCCATAAAACTGTTTTTATCTCTCCTGAAAGCTCACCCCAATCCTTAACAAATTCACCTTTAAGGAATTTCTTATATCTCACGTCCTGATGCTCAAATATTCTTTTGTGACCATCCAAGCTTCGCTTTAATTCTCTAACCACATTTATATCAGACGCAAATATGGATTTATAATTATGCACAGCATAAAAAGCTTTTTCATACTTATGAAATTCGTCTTTATTTTCAAAGTCAAAGATTGTTTTACCGTAATAAATTTTCTTTAAATAATTTAATTCCTTAATGTGAATCCAGACAGGTTGAGCAGAAGGCTCTTTCATTTCTGTTTTTGATAACTTTTCTTTTAAATCCCTATCAATTTTTTCAACAGCTTTATCAAGTTCCTGTGATTCCATTGTGTGAATAACAACAAGGCCATCCACATCTGAAAACGGCATAGCATCGCCCTGCGCTACAGATCCACCCGGATGAAGAGATGCTAATACTACTTTTCCTTTTCCATTATCAATTTCTGAAAAACTTTTATAAAGCGCGTATCGAATTATTTCTGAATAGTTAAAAAAGTTTTCCCAAGGCGAATCTGGAACCTGAATTTTTCCGTCACTTGAAACAAGTTTACGTAGCGAGTATTTTTCATAATTGATAGGTTTTTTAACCGGTGCAGAAGGAACTCTCGCACCTACCCCCGAAAAAATAGGGGACAGCGCCCTGTTTCCGCTTACCGGTGAGGAGGCATTTCCGTAACCCGTTGCCCCTGCCACACTGCTGGCGGGCAGACGTTGCCCGTCGCCCGATGAAGAAGCGAGGCGGTCTTCACCAAGCTCTCTTTGAATCGCAGGGTCTAATCTTCCGTTTAAAGAAGCGCTTAACGTAATAATCCCGCTTTTTTTACCGATGACCTCAACAAAATCCTGATGGATTTCAAACGAATATTTTCGCAAATCTTCTATATCTTCCCGAACCGCTCCACGGTTCAAGTAGTACGATATAAAATTATACCCTCCGCCTAAAAACAAACTAGCTTCGGGTATGTGTTCAACAAAAGAAATACTCTGCCGGTTTGTGATATTGTAATTTCCCGGCCAAACCCCGATATTAGATACAATAGCCACTTCCTGATTTTCTTGACGTGCCATCGCAGAAACAACTTTCAATTCTTTTTCAACAAACTCCGTATCCTGCAGATATCCTTTATGCACATAAAAATTTTCACCTTCCTTGAAACCGTTAAGCTCAAGCAATTGATGAGCCTTATCTAACGCTCTTTTATCTCTATCAAATAGATGGACAATATTGGCTCCTAATTTAAGAAGTGACAACGCAAGGATTCCCTGCCCTGCGCCACTGTCAATCCAATGAAAATCCTTAACAGAATAATTCATAAAATCAAAAATAAGCGGGGTTGAAAAAAGATCGAATTTTTCCACACTTTCAAAATCCGGCAAAACAACAACACTATTTGCCAACTCCTCCTGCAAAACTTGAGACAACTTTTTATGAATGTCTTCCAATATAAATATCAGAGAACCAATGCGCACCACACCTAATTCAGCCTGCGCACTATTGTCCGCCTGATAATATCCATCGTAACGAACCAACTTTCGATCGTTATAAGTAAACTGCACTTTTACCGGATGTTTACGTTGAATTTCACGCGGGGCATCTGTATTTGTCTCTCCCCAGGCCATAACAATAATGTTTAACTCTTGCGCAACCTTATTGAACAGCTCTGCGGCAACCGGAGCAAAAACAGGGGACAGCGCCCTGTTTCCGCTTACCGGTGAGGAGGTTTTCTCCTCCCCTGTAACGTCGCGCTTTACACCGGGCCAGTGGATGTCGCCTGTGAGATCCGCTCTCCTAGCGGGAATGCCACTTTCGAAAAGAACAGACGGAATGGCTTTCACCGTCTTCTTTTGTAAAGACAAAATTCTCGCAAAAAAAGATGACTGCTCAGCATTCTCCGCTTTCTCAAACAGCGAAACTGAGACATTATCCATCTTGCTGCGGTTCTTCCTGTTCATCTCTGTTATTCTTTGAATCTCTTGAAAAACCTGATGAGAATAACGATAACCATTTTCTACCGGACTGGAAACGACCTGGATCGTTTCGGATAACGGGTTACCTTCTAATTCAACCGCATACCCGCCGGAAAAATATTTTCGCGGAATGACTTGTTGAGTGGCAGGATCATAATCTTCCTTAATGTAATTGTAGACACCGGTTTTGAATGCCTCAAGATATTGGGCATAAATTTTTTCTTTAGCTTGTTTGTCCTCGATATCAACGCCTTCAATCCTGGTTTTGTCCACATAAATTTTACTAAGAAGCCCGTCTTTCAGCGCCTTCTTGTACCACGTGGCAAGGATCAAAGAATCTGTAATTTGACGAAGGTTGGCGAAGTGTTCGCCATGGTTGACTTCTTTTTCAATGGCAGGGATGATGATTTCTTTTATTATATTCTGAACGGTATCTTGGGGTTGGTGACTGGTATCTGGTTTTTCGTTGCCCGTAGTGCGTAGCCCGTTGCCCTCAGACAAATAATCCTGCTCAAGCATCACCTTCAAATGCCTTTTCACTAAGAACGCGGTATCCCCCTGCTCAAAAACAACTGCTTCATCCGGTACGATCCAGACTTTATTAAACGTGTTAACGGGAATATTCGTGTGCCCGTATTTTTCGTAGGCCTCGGCATAAACACGATCCCAGAATTTTTTACCCAATTCATCTTCAGGATACAGCAGCGAAGCAGTTAATTGTTTGAGCAGATAGTCCTGAGCCAAAAGGTCACGGCCCATTTCAGTCTGGCCAAACTTTTCAGGAACAATACGGTCTTTTTCATAAGGGGAAAGATTAACCCACAACTCATCTTCAGGGATTGTGAGCGCGGCAAGAAAATATTTTATTAATTTCTGATATTCTGTCTCTTTCTTATGCTCTGAAAGGGGCGTCTCGCCTTGATCGATCAGAAAATTAAACTGCAGCGGATTATTGGGGTTAACCTTGATTCCTTTAAGGAGGGCCGGGGTAAAAGCAGCGGTCAGGGCAAGCAGATTGGCAGGCGCGGGATACTTAACTGACTGGCTTGCAAAGACTTGTGGAACAGGAACAAGTGATGAGCACACCATGGCCCACACCAAAACTAAAGAAATGGCCTTAAAAGGAGCAGAATGCCTTTTTCGCGAGTTATTTATCATAATAAGATTAGTATTAATAACAAAAATTACGAGGTCATAAAGTATGCCATATTAAGGAGGGGAAAACAAGGCAAATAAAATTTTGGTATTGACAAATAATCCGGCATATATTATGACAATTGCCGGAATAGTTGGCAACACCTAGGAAGAGGAGCCATCAATTATTGGAGGTCAAAGTCAGGATACGAAGTTGACTTTATTCTCAACGATAAAACAGCCATTGAAGTCAAAGCCAGCAAAACCATCGGATCCCATGATCTGCGTGGATTAAAAGCTTTGCGAGAAGAAAAATGTTTAAAAAATTATCTGCTCGTCAGCCTTGAAAATGAAGAATTTCAATAAAGAAATCCTGCTAAAAAAACCGCTTTTCTTTTTCACATCTTCCTAACCATTAAATATCTTTATTCCTAACTTTTTTGCCACCTTGATGACATCTTTATCAAATGACGCGATTGGGGTGTTGGTTCTAAGGGCCAGCTCGATATAGGCGGCATCATAAGCACTTAATTTATGTTCATTCGCAATATTAAAAATGCTGAACATGTCTTCTATTGTCGGTTTATCAAACTCTATGGGCAGCAATTGAATATCATTGATCAAGTGATGCGTTTCAGCGACGGATAATTTATTTCTTCTAACTGAAGTTGTTAACGTATTTGTCACTTCATAAACCCATAAACAAGGGACCACGATTTCATTTTTTATAATAGATTTAAGTATTTTCGATGATGTCTCAACAGTTTCTTCATTTAAACACCAGGACATAAATACACTGCAATCGAGTATAAATTTACTCAATATTTTCTCCCTTCTTCTTTCATCTCTTTTATTTCTTTCAAAGAACAATGACGCCCTTTGTTGAACTCCGAAACTCTTTTAATAAACAATTTTGGATCAGGGCCTTTTTCTTCGCAAGAAATTAATTTGGCAACAATTTTACCGCGGTTTGTAATAAGTATTTCTTCACCTCTTGTTACTTTTTTTAGCAAATTTGAAAAATGTGTTTTTGCTTCAAATGAACCTATCTTAATCATTACGACAACTCCTTTCACAACTAGTTTACTAACTAGTTAAGTATACCATGCCTCCCCGGATTGTCAATACGGCAAAAGTTACGATTTCACTAACGCCTTGATCTGCGGGAGGTTTCGGCGGGCAGCTTCTTCACCCTTCTTAATAAGTTCAGCGACTTTGTAGAGTTCGTACCACTTAAACTCCGCCAAATCAGGATGGATCAGAATATCAGCATGCTTGGCACTTTGCTGTGCGATTTCATATTCCGAAGCTTGCAGGCTGTTAACAATAATATCCGGAATATTCGGGGTAAACATTTCCATGAATTTCTTTTTCATCCGAAATTTCAGATACCGCCCGGGAGCGCGCAGGAAAGGAATTCGCTCCTCTTTCCTTAACTGCTCTTGCTTTTGCTGATAACCATACTCCACATCTCCCGGCGACTGCAACACATTCACCGCGATAATCTTTTTAATGCCCATATCTTTTAAAACATTGGTTGGCAAAGGATTTAAAACCCCGCCATCAATAACCACTTTCTCCCGTTCAATGACCGGGGCAATAACACCGGGAATAGCCGCGCTCTTATGCACCGCGTCAACAATGGATCCGGAGTCCAGCACAATTTCACGGCGCTTTAAAAGATCATACGCGACAATCTTCAATGGAATCTCCGTGTGATAAAAAATCTTGTTCTTAAATTTTCGTCGAAGCCAACGTCGAATGGCCTTCCCTCCGACCAGCCCCGAAACCGGCACAACAGGATCAAAAAGCTTCAGCATCGACTTGCGGTCCTGGAATTCATAAGCAATCTTCTCCATTACGTCCGCGTTATTCCCTGTAACCCACAAGCTCCCGATCAACGCGCCCATACTGCTTCCAACGATAACATCAACAGGAATTTTCTCTTCTTCAAAGACACGCAAAATTCCGATATGCGCGATCCCCAACGCCGCCCCTCCTCCTAAAACCAGGCCGACCAGGACATCTCCTATCCGACGGGCAATAATACGCACTTTACGCGCATACTCATTATCGTCCGACGGGATCATCACAGACAACTCACCCGTGTCCACCGCCACTGACAAATCCTCAGTGTCAATACGCGGCAACTTTTCATACACATCATAATCAATCTCTTTATTAATCTCCTCAAAATAAAAATGCTTTAGCGGCCGCTTGCTGCTCACCAACACCTGAACCTTATCAACATCAAAATTCCCCTTAAGCTGTTCCTCCAACTGATAAATGACCTGTCTGGTCATCTGCAAATCTTCTTTTCGGTCCAGAGTAACCAGCTGAATAATATCTGACTGCGTCAACGTCTTTAACACCACCTCATCCATTTCGTTCGGAAGGTCAACAACAACATAGTGATAATCCTGAACCAGCGCGGTTACAAACTGGCTCATCTGGTTCACCAATGACTCGTCGCGAGGATCGAACGACACATTCAATAGATCAATTTTAAAATCCCCATGCGAAACACTTTGAATAATTTTCTGATGATCATCAATAATCTCATTAAGGCGTACAGCCTCTTTTTTCCAACACGGCGAGGCGCTTCGTACTCCCGGTTTTGCTTTCTGTTCTTTCTGAAAATTATCAATATTAACAAAGACAACACTCTTACCCGTTTCCTTATGCAAACTCATCGCCAGATTAAACGCGTACGTCGAACTTCCCGTAGTCTTAACCGGACTGTACACAGAGATAATCGTGCGCTCAAAAACCGTTTTCGATTTTACGATTTCACTATGGATCTTTTTGGAAAGCCCTTCACTTAACGCAATACCCATCTGGGGAATGGATTTTAAAATCGCCTGGAAATCTTCATGGTCAATTTTCAAAACAACCGAATCATTAACCGCCTCATACGTCAACGAGTGTGTCTCTCCAGCCAAAAGGGGAACCACCCCAAAATGCATGCCCCGACGTATAAAATCCACATTATCTTTGCTCCCATCCGATCCAACGGTGTACGACTGAATGCGCCCGGAGACAAGACAATAAAAAGCGTCCGACGGATCTTCTTGACGGCAAATCACCTCACCCTTCGCGAATTCAACGACCACAACCTTCCGCGCGATTTTCTGGATATCAAACCAGCTTAACCGGCTAAATATCGGGACCTGTTTAACAATCCCGTAACGATCAAATATGGATGGGTTTCTATTCATGTTTTTTAAACTCCTGCTCATCGGCGATGTGGAATAAATCTCATATGAAAATTATAAAGTATAACTTTAAAATTGTCAGATTTAATTTATCAAAATACACGCAAAACGAATCAGTTCATTTCCGCTTTTCCCTGGAGCAAGGGGAAGTTTGTGACAGGGATAATTTGAAAAATGACAGGCATGAAGCCGTCAAATGGCATGGTTTCGAGCTTACGCAATTCTTCTGGCGGCAAAGGCTGGCGGGGTGCCATCTGTGGCCAGGCATCCATCCCTTGCCCTCGCGTTTCAATCTCTAAACGATTAGGGTTCATATCAATACCACCGACTTCGTTGCATCAAGCTTGCCGCCGTCCATCATCATCCCGCCGGAGAAATATTTGCGCGGGATGATCTGGTTGGTTTCAGGGTCGATGTCCTCTTTGACATAGTTGTACACGCCTTTGCGGTATCCCCATTTTCATACACCACTGCCTTTTCCGGCACAATCCAGACCTTATTAAACGTGTCCATCGGGATATTCGTATGCCCATACTTTTCTTTGGCCTTGGCATAAACGCGATCCCAAAACTTTTTCCCGAGTTCATCTTCCGGATACATCAGTGAAGCGGTCAACTGTTTTAAAAGATAATCCTGCGCCAAAAGGTCGCGCCCCATCTCAGCCACACCAAACTCTTGTGGAACAATACGGTCTTTTTCGTAGGGAGAAAGGCTGACCCAAAGGTCTTCTTCCGGGACAGTTAATGAGGCAAGGTTTTTCCAAGTATACTTACTGCAGTGGTAAAAAACAACTCTATTCTTCAGGAGAAAATCCGGTTATTTCATCAATCTTTTCAAACAATTGCTGCATCGTGTACGGTTTATCCACAAAATGTTCGACACCCAACCTCTCCAACTCTTCACGCTCATACTGTCCAAGAAAACCTGACGAAATAATAATAGGAATATCCTTAATCTCCGCATCTGCCTTTGCTATACGGCAGGCCTCCAGACCTCCCATGTTCCGCATGCTTAAATCCAATACCGCAACCGCAACATCCTTTGTCCTCATAAAATCCAGAGCCTCATACCCGTCCACCGCAATCAACGGTTCGTAAGCATCCTTGTAATGCATTACAATTTTCCTAACAATCGACGTCCAAATCCCTTCTTCATCATCAACAATCAAAAGATATTTCGACACAACTCCCCTCCCTTGAAATTCTAAAACATCTCTTTTTTAAAAGGCTCCTGCACCCCAAAAGCATACCCGAATAAATCATTTTTGGCAAACCGACTGCAGGTTCAAAACAACAGATTTAATTCTTTTTCTGGCCTCGCCACTTAAACTTTCCGCAACAGGGATCAATTCATCACTAATCTCAAGAATCTGTTGTTGTTTTCTTTCAATCTCTGCTACCTGAGTAGCCAAATCCCTTCTCATCCGCCCTAACTCTAAATAAGAATAAACTCGCGAAAGAAATTCATTGCGCTGAAAAGGTGTTAAAATGTAATCACTCGCCCCGGCTAAAAAAGCATTCGCAATATCTGCCTTAGTATCCCGCACGCTTACAACAATAATCGGGACAAAATCCTTGGCTTCTTTTTTGATTTCTTTAACTAACGCAGCCTCCTTCATATCCGGAAGAGTGAACGACGTAATAACCGTCATAATATCTTGTTCCCGCAAAATCTTTAACGCATCCGCACCACATCCAACCTCAAAAACTTTAATATTTGCTGATCCAAGGTATGCCGCAATTCCTCGTCGAATTAACTTGCTTCCCTCTGCCACCAAAACAGTTCCTCTTGATATCGGCGTCTCCCTACTTTGAAATAAATACTCAATGTAACCAGGCAAAAAACCCTTTGCTAACTCCTTCGTAAAAAAATCTGTTGCCCCTACATCAAAGGCTTGCGCCTTAATTTGCGGACCCTCTTCGGCGGTAATAATCACAATCGGCAAATCACGCAACTCCTCTTCTTCCCTTATCTTTAAACACACATCAAAGCCGTTAATCTCCGGCATATTGTAATCAAGGATAATACAATCCGGCATTTCACTCTTAACCATCTCTAAAGCTTCTTTCCCATCAGATGCTTCAACAACTGTGCTCCCTGAATCCTCAAGCAAATGTTTAAAAAAAGCTCTAAATGTTGCGCTGTCATCCGCGACAAGAATTTTCCTGCTCATTATGCCCCTCCCGTTAAGAACTTATACTGGATATGAATTCCCCGAAAGCCTAACTATGACAATTTGTTAAATTCTATTTTCTCCGTTTTCTTAAACAAAGTCAAGCCTTCCTCCTCATATTATTTCGCAATACTACAAGCGTCTCTAAATGCTTCGTCCGAGGAAAAAAATCAAACGGGATCACTTTCATAACACTCCATCCTTTTTCAACAAAAACCGATAAATCACGCGCAAGCGCCTCAGGATTACAAGAAAGGTACAGCAAATGCTCCACCCCTGACAGGTCGGCCAAAAACGCTGCTGCCGCCGGACTCAAGCCTCTACGCGGCGGATCAATCATCACAACACTCCGTTTGTCCTCTAAAGAATCCAGCAAAAAAGGCAGATGGTCTTCAACACGCCCTGATACAATATCAAAATTCTTAAAATCATGATACGCAATATTGTGTTTAGCAACCTTAATCGCATGCACATTCTCTTCGATTAAAAGCACCTTGCCAACACAATCATAAAGACACAAACCAAAAAGCCCAACCCCTCCGTACAGATCAAAAAAGCAGGTATCCTGATCCAGAATGCCTAACGCCTCAATGTGATCCATAAGGGCCGGCAGAATTGAAAGGTTGGCCTGAAAAAAAGTTTCAAGAGAATAAAAAACACGTCGCCCCCGCACCTCAGTCCAAAGGTAATCTTGTTCAGACATGCGCAAAGACCTGCGCCCGATACCACCCCAAAAAACCCGTCCATCGTCCCCTGTTTTAACAACCAAACTTGCAATACGATATTTAGCAGGCAATTTTTCAATCGCCTGTTTTTTAAGTTCCGGAAAAAAATCAGCAATCGAGTCCATCGCAATCGCACAGGTTTGCGCTTCAATCACAGGATAATGCGCGACAGGAGAGAACCCGACAAAAACTTCCTGCTGCCGTGTCTTTAACAATTTCAGATCCATCCGGCTACGGTAATGGTATTGTTTTGGCGAACGAACAACCGGCTCAAAACACGACTCCGGCAATGACACTTTCTCCTCTAACAATGCCTTTAGAGCCTGCCTCTTTAATGCCAACTCATCTTCGTAGGAGATATCCTGATACTGACATCCTCCACACTCTCCAAAGATAGGACAAACCGGTTCAATCTTTTGTTTGTAATCGGAATTTACATCCGGCATGAAATCAAACTTCTCTTTTTTTTATTCGCGGAAATTTATATTTTCAATTCGTGGACATTCGCATCTTTTATTCATGACAATTCATGTCTTTTATTGAATTGCAAACGACTTCATCATCGCTTTCACAATCCAAAGGTTTTCATCAAAATCTTTCTCAATAGCAACATAAGTTAAAATATAAGCACGCTTACCGACCACCACCCATCGATGCAAGTATTTAAAATAATCATCACGGTTCTGATCGTCATGCCCAATATAGCTAAGGCTGTACCCTCGTCGTCCAGCAACTCTCACAGGCCCGGTATGCAAAACCTTAATATGTCCTCTAAACGTCCCTGTCACCTGACTAATAACTTTTTCATTAAACCGCGCCGAGTCGATTTCTTTCTCGATCGGGACAAACGCAATATTCACATTCGGCAAAAACAGATCAAGCTCTGTCATCTTCGGTGCCCTGAAAACAACAAGCGCCCCAGCCGCAGGTGCATCCACCTTCTCCCAGAACACCGGATACTTCATCGTCACACCATGCTGTTTGTTGGTATACTCAGCATAATCTACCACTTTTATTGAAGCTAAAATGGCAATAATGATCAAAAGCACCCCTACAAAAATTAAAAACCCAAAAAGCATGGACTGTCTTTTATATTTTTTGTCTACTTGAGTCATTTAAAAACTCCTTTCTACCGATAAAAGCCATTACTAATTCTTAGTTAAAATATACCATAATAGATTTCATCAGCCCAACAAATTATTCACAAAATCGTAATCAGTGAATTACTGAGGGGGCGAATGGTGTAAGGTGTCCCGCGCGCAGTTTCGAAGCGAAGCGAAGATGTTTGAGCACAGGATACCTTGCACTGTTCGACCCCTCAGTAACTCACTGATTACACAAAATCACACACCACAAAAAAGGACGGACCCTTTCTCTAAAAAAACGTCCGTCCCCTTTAAAATAAGCTCGCTTGATACTT
>JAGLHE010000289.1 GCA_023143685.1 Candidatus Omnitrophota bacterium | reverse complement strand
GGAATCGGCGATGAAGACCAGGTTTCAATAATTGTAATGCAGCGACACTATAAGCCCAAATTTAAACAACTGTTAGAAGTGGCAAAAGAAAAATATAAACAACTTCCGACTAAAAGCGAAGAAATAGTTGTAAACAAAGATTGGGAAGCGCCCGAAAGCATGAGTATTTTCTCGGATTATGCTGAAATAAAAAAATCAGATAAGTCTATCATTAAATCCGAAGATGAAAAAAAGCTTTTCGTTAAGAAAAACAAAATCGGCAAGATAGAACTTTCAAAACCTGAAAGAATATTTATTGAAGGACTGGAAAAAACCGATGATGAATTGCAATGGTGGTTTAAAAATTCTTATGGCGAGAGCAAATATTTCAGCATTGCATACAAAAAAGCAAACGGTCACTACTATTCCTTCTACCCCGATTTCATTTTAAAAACAAAAAAAGAAACTCTCATTGTTGAAATAAAAGACGATAATGGTTTCAAGACAGCGGAAAACGCTTTGAAACTTCGTGCAAGTCAAGATTATCTCGCCAAGTATAAACACAAAGAGAAACTTCGTTTTTATATCCTTTCGCCGAATGATTATGATAATTTCTTCCAGCAATTACAGAGTCAAGACTTAGATAAATTCAAATCCCTTTTTGAGGCAGGATTGCTTCGTTACATCAAGAGTCAACAAGTTATAATAAATAATAAAGATAAAAACGAAATAACTACCAAAGAAAAGGAGTGGTTGCATGAGGTTGAAAAGGAATTAGAAAAAACGATTGATGAACATAAAGACACAAAGCTAAAAAATGAACTGCTACAAATGCAATTGAATGATGCACAGGAAAACATTAAAGTGCTTTCAAAATCGTTAAGTCAGATAAAGCCAGAAAAAGAAAAACGAGAGAAAATTAAAATTCAAACACCCTTCAATATATGTGTACTAGGAGAGGTTTCTGATGAAGTGCTTATAATACAAGAGCTACAAAAATATTTTACTAAAAATGGGGTGGGAACAAATAATTGGGATATTAAGTTTTTCAATAATATAAAACTCCAAAGCAGCGATGTATTGCGTTCACTCATAAAAGGACAGAGCAAGTTTCATCTTGTCATTACAGGTCAAATCCACCATCATTCTGGCAAAGGCAATAAAAAAGCTAATATTATTTCTGAATTAAAAAGCCCTAAATATATACCCAGTGTCGTTGGCTCTGAACCACAAGATTTATTAACGCCAGATAAAACCTTGCAAGCAATAGAGAGTTTTTTCCAGCATTAAAATAGTTGCCTATCCTGCCATGACTCCGACGACATGGGTTGTGTTTTATGAAAGAAGAGCTCATGCTTAACGAAGAACAAAAGAAGAAATTATTAAAAATAGCGCGGCAGACGATAGAGACATATATAAAAGAACGAAGGGTGGCTGAATTCAGCGAAGATGACCCTGAACTTTCGGAAACTTGTGGCGCTTTTGTAACTTTAAGAAATGCAAAGAGTAAATCTCGTGACGAAGACGAATCTCTTAGGGGTTGTATCGGGCATATT
>JAGLHE010000288.1 GCA_023143685.1 Candidatus Omnitrophota bacterium | reverse complement strand
GAGAAGCATGGGATGAAATTTTCCAAAGATTAACCCAAGTAGCAAAACTTCGTACAGATGAAAGAAAACGCAGAATGGACATGAAAGCATTACTTGACGCGGAGAAAGCAATGGACATGGTTTCCAACCTATTAGCAGCCGTGCACGAAGGGGCGGAAGAGGTTCTTGAAGATGACAAACAAATTAGGCAACTCTATCTCGCAATCGGACAAAGGTTTGTTAGGATCACTGGAAGCGGAGATAGCTCTATCCTTGAAGCAATCGAGTCAGGAGAGCAGCGATTGGCCCGACCCAGCAGATTGGATTGAGGAACACTTTTGGATCCCAGAACTTAAGGGTCCAATAGTATTAGAGCCATACCAAAGAGCAGCATTAAGAGAAGCCCTTCGCCGTGACGAAAAAGGCGATTTTGTCTATTCGACTATTATCTGGTCAGATGTCAAAAAATCTGCAAAGTCCACAATTTGCGCAGCCGTTGTTTTGTATTTTGCCATGCATACTACGTGGGGCGAAATCTACATGATTGCCAACGACTTGAAACAAGCAGATTCCCGGGTTGCAAAATATTATCGTCGGGCGCTGGATCTCAATAAAGACTTCAAAGGAACATGGTCGCAACGGGGATATACGATGACCATGAAAGAAACCAAAACCACAGTTGAGGCAATACCGATCGACCCCTCTGGAGAAGCAGGATCCAACGCTGATTTAATACAATTTAGTGAACTTTGGGGAGCCCACGAATCTGCCAAACAAAAAATGTTTGCGGAGATGACCCTTTCCCCGACAAAACATGGTCAATCTTTGAGATGGGTAGAATCATACGCTGGATACACCGACGAATCAGAACTTCTTTATGGACTTTACAGGCGTGGAATCGAAGACGGCGAATTGATATGGCCCGATCGAAAGTTCCACACAAACTTTGGACCCGATTCTGCTTTAAATATAAAAGCTGAAGGCAGGATGTTATGTCTTTGGAATCAAGAACCAAGATGTCCCTGGCAGACAGCAGAATATTATGAAGAAGAAGAAAAACTACTTTTGCCAGGTGAGTTTCGACGGATGCACAGAAATGAATGGGTGACATCGGTTGAAACTTTTGTGCCTATTGAATGGTGGGACGCCTGTAAGGTCGATGTTCTTCCGGAATATAATCAAAAAACTGCGATGGTGATATCAATGGATGCTGGCGTTTCAAATGACCCTTTCGGAATAATAATGGTTTATCGCGATCCATTAGATAAAGAAAGAGTTGTTTTAAAATACGCCCAGCGCTGGCTACCCCCCAAAGGTGGTAAAATCAATTTTCAAGGAACAGAACGCCATCCCGGTCCAGAAATGGAACTGGAAAAAAGGATTGACGAAAACAATGTTGTTATGGTAGCTTACGATCCGTATCAATTAGAAGATATGGCCGGAAGATGGCGAAGAAAGAGAGTTGTTTGGATGTACGCTTTTGAACAAGGCGCAAGGCGACTCAGGGCAGACAGTATGCTTCGAGCAAAAATAAGAGATAAAGGAATTGTTCACGATGGTTCTTTTGATGTCGTTCGGGAAAACCTTCTTAATGCCAATGCAAAAATAACTTCAGAAGAATTAGAAGACAGTAAACTCCGCATCGTTAAAAAAACCAAAGACAAAAAAGTAGACCTTGCAGTTGCTTTGTCAATGGCAGTTCACGAAGCAATGAGATTAAATATCTAGGAGACTGAAATGGCAGATCGATCAGGCGACCAATATAAAAAATGGAGCGAACATAGAATACTTGCCGGGATATTAACAATTTTGCAGGATTGGTTTGGGCAAATAAGCTTACCGTCTTTAGTTGATTTCGGTTTACGGGCAAACGATCCTTTTCTGACTATTGCCCATGGTTCTAATCCACTTCTTAGCCAAGTTTCTCATATTAATAAGTTTGGAGCGAACAAAGACTCT
>JAGLHE010000287.1 GCA_023143685.1 Candidatus Omnitrophota bacterium | reverse complement strand
GACGACAAAACAGATTGCTGAAGAAGTATCCGTACTGATGCCTGTGATTGCCCGGAAGATTCTTTTGAAATTCTTCCAGACAACCAGTCTATCCCAAACGCAGATCTTTACGATCATGACGCTTTCTAAGAAATCGCCTTGCCAGCTGAATGAATTAAGCCAAAGGCTTCAGATTGCCGCGCCTACCGTTACAGGTATTGTCGATAGGCTTGAGAAATCAGGCTATGTTAAGCGTACTCGTGATAAGGGTGACCGCAGGGTTGTTAATGTGGATTTAACTGCTAAGGGTAAGAGGATTGCCAGGAAATTAAAGAAGACTGTGAAGGAAAAGTGGGAAGGGATTCTGTCAAAATTACTGAAAAAGGATCAGGAGAATTACGTGAGTATATTAAGGAAAATCCAGAGGGGCATGCAATGAAAAAATATCCAGTTGTGTTAAAAATCGCGGTTATTATTTGTTTGTTTGGGATGCCTGTTTTAGCTTTGGCTGGAGAGGCGGAGGTAAAACAGAAGAAGGCCTATCAGTTTTCTCTTGAAGAAATAACAGAGATGGCTTTGCTGAACAATTTTGATATCCAATTGACGAAGTATGACGCATGGATCGCCCGAACGGACAAGAATGTGGCGCGTTCTATTTATGACACGATCTTTGAGACTGAGGTCAAGTATCATAATGATCAAAGTAGTAAAGCTACAACGGGTGCCGGGACAAAAGTGATTGATAATGATTATAACGTGGGTGTTTCTAAGAAGCTTCCGACAGGGACAACTATTAGTGTGGATATGACCAATAACCGGCAATCAACGGACTCGGCTCTTGCATTATCACCGTTGACCCACGATTCAACTCTTGGGGTGACAATCGAACAGGACTTGGGAAAGAATTTCTTAGGTATTAGTGACCGGGGTGACATGAAGGTTACATTAATTAATATTGAAAACGCGGAGTATACATCTCTTGAGAAGATTGAAGAAAGTATTGCTGAAGTTCAAAACGCTTATTGGGATCTTGTTTTAGAAATAGAACTAACTAAGATCCAAGAGGAGATGGTTGCGGAGGCAAAAAAGCTTTATGACCTTCATCAAGAAAAACTGGAGGATGGGCTTGTCGAGCTTCCAGAGGCGATTGCTTCAGAGGCAAATTATAAATCACGGAAAAATACTTTGCTTCTTGTCCAGAATCGGGTCCAAACCAAGACGAATGTTTTAAAGCTTCTCTTAAATATAGAAGGGGATGTTGACATTGAGCCTACCGAAGAATTTGATCTCTTAGCTAGTAACAAAGAGGGATTACTTGAAGCATTGAAAAAAGCTTTTGAAAATCGTCAAGATTATAAAAAAGCGCGTAATGAGATTAAATCAAAAGACATTGAACTGACCTTGAAAAGAAACAATATGTGGCCGGAAATCAATCTAACTGCAACCCTTGAGAAAAACGGCCTCGGAGATCATTTTAAACAAGCGGTTACTCAAATTTCTCAGGAAGACAATCCGGATTTCTTTGCAGGGCTTAAAATTACATTTCCCCTAGAAAACAGAGCGGCTAAGGGGCAATTGAAAGCTGCTGAGTTGGAAAAGGCCAAGGCTCTTTTAGAATTAAAATTGCTGGAGCGGCAAATTGCTGTTGATATCACCGATCAGGTACGTGATTGCAATGTTTTTAAGGAGA
>JAGLHE010000286.1 GCA_023143685.1 Candidatus Omnitrophota bacterium | reverse complement strand
TCTCTTTTTCAAGTGTTTTGCCGGGCTCTCCGTTTTGAATGACAGGATTTGCCTTAATCCGGATTTTCCTGAAAAGTGGAAAAGAGTCAAGTTTCATGTCCGGTATAGGAATGTTTGGTTTACGGTGACTTTTCAAAAAAAGACCGTTAAAGTTATTGCTGAACCGTTAAGAGAACTTTCTTTATTGCCTCCGAGGGAGATTGCGATTGAAATCAATAAAAAGATATATCAGTTGCGTCCTCGCAAACCACTCACAATACAGGTTTAATTCATTGTTCCATTTAAAGGATACGAGAACATCCCTATCAACAGAGGTGTGAAAATTAAAGGCAGGGAAGATTGATGAAAAAGATAAAAAATATCTACATGTCTTCTATCTATCAGAATGCCGGGAAGACAACGGTTGCCATCGGGCTTTACAAACTGTTCCGAGGGCGGAAACTGAAGATGGCGTTTATTAAACCCGTCGGGCAGCAAACTGTTTCTGTCGATGATATGAATATTGATAAAGATAGTTATTTGTTGGGAGAATTATATCATTGCCGAGAAAAATTGAAAGATATGAGTCCGCTTACCGTCGCGCATGGGTATACAGAAGAATATATTTTTAATCCACAAAAGGATCTTTTGCGCAAGAAAATTTTAACGTCCTTTGAAAGGTTAAAAAAAGGCAAGGATGCGGTGATTATTGAGGGCACCGGACATGCGGGCGTCGGCGCGGTTATCGACGTGTCGAACGCGGATGTGGCGTCTCTCTTGGGGTCGAAAGTGATTATTGTTTCGGAGGGCGGGATCGGCCGCAGTATTGATGAGATTATGTTGAACAAGGCTTTGTTTGACCTCCAGGGGGTAGAAGTTATCGGCGTTATTATCAACAAGGTTCTCCCTGAGAAGTACAATAAGATTAAAAAGGCCTTGAGTCAGGGGCTTAAGAATAAAAATTTGCGTTTGCTAGGGGTTATCCCCATGGATCCCATTCTGAGCACGCCAACGATGGAGCATCTGATGAGTCGTCTAAGTTTGCGATTACTGTGCGGTAAAGAAAATCTCCGTCGCAAGGTGCACAATACGATTGTTGCTTCAATGGAACCGTATAACATGGTTAATTATCTTAAAAACGGCACGCTTGTTTTAACGTCGGGTGACCGGGTCGACAATATTATGGTGGCCGTGAGTTCTCACCTCGTCATGCAGGGAAAGAGCAATCAAGTTTCGGGGATGATTTTGACGGGAGGGCTAACGCCCAATAAAAAAATTGTTGAGTTGTTAAAAAAGAGTAAAATTCCGATCTTGATGTCGGATGACGAAACGTATGCGATTGCAGGAAAGATAGAAAGTCTTATCTGCAAAATCGAAAAAACAGATAAAGATAAAATCGCAGAAGCCACAAGACTAATCAAAGAATATGTAGACGTCGATACAATTCTTAATAGTCTTTAAAAATCAGTTAACGAGTTAAAGAATTGGCGAGTTTTCCAGTTGTCGGTTTTAGCTTTTTAACCGCTGAGAACTGATGGCTGAAAGCTGAAAGCTTTTCAAAATATGCATAACGATTCTGTTTATATCATCGACGGCGTGCGAACCGCGTTGGCAAAACCCTCCCGAGGCCTAAAAAAATTCACGGCAGCGCAGTTGGCAGGGGCTGTGATTAAAGAACTTGTCGGACGCAATAAAATTAATCCGAGCCTTATTGCAGAAGTCGCGTTAGGAAACACAGTCAGCGCGGGAACAGGGCAAAATTTTGCCCGGCAGTCAATCGCGTTAGCAGGCCTGCCTCTTGATATCCCTGCCTATCTGGTGAATAATGTCTGCAGCTCCGACCTGCAATCTGTCATTATCGGCGCGCAGGCAATTCTTTCCGGGCAGGCACAAGTATTTATTGCT
>JAGLHE010000285.1 GCA_023143685.1 Candidatus Omnitrophota bacterium | reverse complement strand
CAAAATTTGCTTTGTTATTATTTCTTTTTTTGGTGAGTGGCCTATGAGGTCGAGCAGCTCTTGATTAGTTATATCCAATTTTACATAAACTGGGTCTGGGATAAGAGAGTCAGGCGAATCGACACTTTTTTCAAAGACACCACACCTTAGGCAGACGTTTTGTCTATAATCTTTACAATCGAATCGTGCTTCTGTTGGAATTGCATAGGCGTTGTCTTTCGCTGCAGATACTCGTGCCCTAAAACATAATAACTTTCCAGACGCTATGTTGTTTACATTGAACGCCTCCTTCATAGGAACGATGTCGATTTCGTCTTTGTCTATTTTAGGTTCGCTGTAACGAAACGAATATGGTTTGTTTTTTCTTTTCTTTGCGATTAAATCAGTTTCTTTAATCCCCAATATTTTACAAAGCTCAACTGTATATTTATATTCGTCATCTTTTTTTACGTCTTTGCTGCAGGTCTGACATTTTACTATAACCACAGTATCAGATGCCCTCTTTACTTCGAGCAAGCGTAATTCTCGTTCTTTGCAGATGGGACAATTACAAAGCCATTTGCTTTGTTTTTCAGTTTCTTCAACTTGCTCCATATTATATTCTTTAAGAACTTCTTTGAGCAAATTAAGTGGACTTGGCGATTCGCCAAAATTAATGTTAATAAATCCTGGAAATATTTTGTCAATTTGACCTATAACTTTTCTAAAATTCCTGCCGTGTTTCTTTCGAGAATAATCTTCACCAGGGAACTGGTTTTTATATAAATTATAGCAGATTACATCAACGATGGTGCCTCTTGGTATGCCAGGAATTTTATTGCAGCAAAAACAATTATACTGCCCTTTCTTGGCTCCTTCATAACCAATCAAACCGTGTGGATGGTCTTGGACTTCATCGTGCTGGTTTGGGTAAATGCAAATTACAGATTGATTTCCTGAAATCGCTGCAGGTGTTCCATCTTGATTTTTAGCATACCAAATTTTAAAGTAGTCGAGAAGCTTGTGTACATTTATAACTTGAAGATGGTATGGATATTTGTCGTCTTTTTGCTTCGCAGGCTCGTCTGGTTTGGTGGCTGTTGTGGCTGTTGTAGCTTGTTGTGCTTTTCTTTTTCCTTTTCCAGTCCTTAACTTTTCTTGTAGCTTTTTTATATCTACGTCCAGTTCTATATCTGTTAAGCAGGCTTCAATATCTTCAGCCTTATAGTTTAGGCCACTTATAGTTTCTTCCAGTAGAACGACTTTTCGTATATCGTTTTTGTGCTTTGGATTTACAAAGCCAGCTAAACGCATCATCCCACTTGGCTTTTCAGTAGCACCATCGACTGGAAATGCCACATTCATTCGTGCCTGGATTTTTCTCCATTGGCTTATAGAGATGGGAGTTGAGAGGTGCCACCAGGCGTGTAGTCCATTCCCAGTGCTCACTATTAGAGTAGGTGTGAGGAATTTTAAGTCGCTGATTATAGATTGTAGGAACTCTACACCAAAAGTTTTACCTTCTGGAACATTTACTTTATCTGGATCGAAGTCGATGCAAATATTATTGCACAAATTCTTGGCCTCTTCCATCTCATCGTTTGTACTAACATCTCTGTTAATTCTTGAGTTTAT
>JAGLHE010000284.1 GCA_023143685.1 Candidatus Omnitrophota bacterium | reverse complement strand
GTAATCCACCTAAGCTACTAGAATTACCCCTAGTACTGTACAATAACGATGCCATTTTGATTTGTATCTACGCTTTGTCATTTTGGCTTTCCTCATAAAAATGATTGAACTTGATTATTCTGGTCAGTGTTTCGATTGTTACGATTCTTTTTTCAGAAGTTTCTTGGGTTTTCGGTAGATAAATACCCCTAATTTAAGATTTTAGTATTTATCTATTCTCCAATAATTTCAAATAGAACAGCTTGAATATCGAAGAATTAGTATGGCCCCAACTCAACGATCATCTTGGAAACTTTACTTTATGAAAATAGCTTCACAAGTCGGTACACGCTCGACGTGTGATCGTAAACATATTGGAGCTGTGATTGTCCGCGATAAAACAATTTTATCAACTGGTTATAATGGATCAATTCGTGGGCTGGCCCATTGTGATGAAGAAGGACATATGATGGAGAATGGAGATCATTGTGTAAGAACAGTTCATGCAGAAGCTAATGCTATAGCGCAAGCTGCAAAAAATGGTGTAAATGTGAATGGAGCGGAGATTTTCATAACAGCTTCACCGTGTTGGACATGTTTTAAGCTACTAGCGAATTCTGGAATAATTAAAATTACTTATGGGGAATTCTACAGGGATGATAAGATATTTGATGCTGCTGCTAAGGCTGGTATTAAGCTTGAACATCTTTCTTTGGATTTAATTACTAGTAGTGTCTAGTATTTTGAAAATGGAAGAAATAAAAGAAGCTGATTTTCCCAGCTTCAGAAAAAAAAGAGAAGAAGGAGATTTCTCAAGTCCCTCTCATTCGTAATTAAGGACCATTCATATTTTGAATCTGTGAAAATATTGAGCTCGCGCTCTTTTCTTGACTCTTGTGCTGCTGTTACGATTTTTTTTCATAACAGCTCGTTTACTTATATTTTTTGGTTTTGTAGATGAACTTAAATCTTTTTTATTGTGAGTGTTCCGATTTTGAACTTTATTTCTAATCGGTGGTTTCCGAGTATCTTTCTTCTTCTCAATGTGACGAGGCTTTGAAGGAGATTTAGAGACTTTGGCTCCTTTCGTTTGACCAGGTGTTGTTTTTTGTGTCTTACGTTTCAAGAGCTGTTTTGTTTTTTCTTTTTCTTCTTCAAAGTATTGTGTTGCGATATCTATTTCAGTGCGATTACGTCTGTTTTTTCTTGTATGTGCAGTCAATGGAATCACCTGTCTTCATATTCGAGTTTTATCATTTGATTACTCGAATTGGATGTCGTTGAATGTCTCCTTCTGGCTTAAGATGAGTCTTAAACCTTGACTGGATATTCTAACTGGTCTTTATTATTGGGGTTTAACCTCAAAGAGCGAATCGCGTTATTTTACTCTTTACTCTATTGAAGTAACTTCAACAATGTGATTATGGTCTATTTTGACGGGTAGAACATTCTTAGTAGCATTTTTTAAGTCTAGCCGTCTGATATTGTGCACAAGACAACTTTAATGAAGATTATTACCTATCACTTAAGATGTCTCTAAGTAGTATAATATCCCAGATTTTTTAAGCTTATCGATTCAAATCTGCAGATGACATTATCTCTTGGTGAAAAAAGCAAATATACCATGCAGAATAT
>JAGLHE010000283.1 GCA_023143685.1 Candidatus Omnitrophota bacterium | reverse complement strand
ATATCATCGATCAAAAGGACATCGATCTCCCTGTATTTTGAGCGGAACTGTGATGTTGACCGATGACGGATAGCATCAATTAGCTCATTTGTAAACCGCTCGGAAGACATATAACAATATTTGCTTTTTGGGTGAAGCTGAGTCAATTTGTGAGTGATTGCCTGGATAAGATGGGTCTTTCCTAATCCGACCGGACCATAAATGAACAATGGATTATAGGCTTTTGCCGGCGATTCTGCGACGGCAAGGCTTGCGGCGCAAGCAAAACGGTTAGCCGGCCCAATAACAAAATTATCAAAGGTAAAGCGAGAGTTAAGGTTTGTTTTTACCGGGAGGCTTTCTTTGTAATTTTCTGCGACGGGAGCGCTCTTGGATTGGGGCGCTTTGCTTTGGATGTGAGGATTGACGGAAAACTCTAAAGACACGCGGCGATCGGCAAGGCGTGTCAAGATTTTCTCGAGTAGAGCCTGATAATGCTCGACGATCCAGCTTTTGAAAAAGTCATCTGGAGACTCTATAATGAGGGTATCCGGATTTTTTTCGCTTACGGCAACGGCGGCAAACCACGTATCATAAGAGGTTTTTCCTACGCCAGCTTCGATCTCTTCCTGCGCTTTTTGCCAAAGGTCTTTTAGTGACATGTATTTATTAAACTCTGGGTGTGAATAGTTAGACGTTTTTAAACGTTCGTAAGTAACTGTGAATAAAGAAGTTAAAGGTGAGCAGAAAATCCTTTAACAGGTTTTCCACAGCTGTTAATTTGTATACCATTGCCAAAACATGTTAAGGATCTGTCCTTCTGCTTCTCATTCGTATTTTCTATGCCGACCGCAGGCAACCTTTATTACAGAAACGACGGATCGTTTAAGACGTGTAGATGCTTTCCCGAATCGTAAAAAAGAAAACACGGGTGAAAAGTTGTTCTATTATAACAAAGAATGATTTTATTACAAATCAAATTTTCCGTTCAGAGAAAAGTTTTCTAAAAAGAAACGTTTTGCAGAGGCAATTTTCCAGTAGGCGGTATTTTTAAGTTCGGATTTCAGAATATAAAGATGAAGGGTCCTAGCGAAGGAAAGATTCTTCGACGGGGCGCGATGCGGAGGGTCTTTTTATCGTAACGCCTTATGGTACAAAATGTTTGGGCTCTAGTCATTGGGAAATCGCTTGACTATCAAAAGGCGTATGTTATAATCTACAAATTATGAAAAAGAATTTAAAGACACCAACGATATTAAAGGGTAAAAGAACCCACGGTTTTCGTAAACGTATGGAAACAAGCAACGGCCGCGATGTGATTAATCGCCGCCGCGCTAAGGGTCGAAAACAGCTTAGCAAATAAAGCTGGCTGATGCCGGCCGGCGTAGTTTATGGCTTGGATTTCTATTAGAATTATAAAAGCATACCAAAAAGTGAGCCGCGTGTTTTTTTCGAAAACGTGCCGGTTTCACCCAACGTGTTCGCAGTACGCCTTAGAATCCATACAAATGTATGGTTTTTTTAAAGGTGCTTTTAAGG
>JAGLHE010000282.1 GCA_023143685.1 Candidatus Omnitrophota bacterium | reverse complement strand
TCAATTTCTTCCGAAAGCTTATTGACTTCTTTGAGTTGATCTTTGTCCATATCATTCTCCTTTCCAGCTCATAACTGGACTATTAAAACATAAATCATCATTACCCACACAAGCATTAGCACAATAAACTCCAACAGACTCAAAGCCAGTTTCAGAAAAATATCTTGCCCCGGTTATGATTCCGTTTTCGAGTTTCACCAAAACCCATGTGCCATCGTCCGGCAGGTTTGTATTGATGTCAATAAACATTACGATCTATCCCTTTCAAAGATTCAAGAATATCAATCACCCATTCAGTTTCATGCTGTTCCATGAGGGTATTAAATAATACTTCCGAAATGTGATCACCGTTGACTTTAATATCTACGAATCCAATAGTCGGCTTGATTCCTGGTTGATTGCGTGTTTCTTTTTGGCCGGGATCTACTATGGTATATTCTATGACCATTTCGGGTATATTTTTTGGCGTAAAATTTTCCATGATTATTTAGCCCAAATTTTAAGCTGTGCCACAATCCACAAAAAACAAATACCGAACCCGAACAGAACATTTGGGAGAAATACGGTTGTTTCCATTGACTGAAATCCTATACGAATAAAATTGCAGCCCCAAATTAAAAACATTAGTGAGATTATGAAGGGTATTAGTCTTGGCATTTTGGACTCCTTTTTCATTGGTTCTCCGGTTTGGTTAATACATCATAAAATTGATTCGTTTTTCATTCGAATGATGTCATCTACAGTGAATTTTTCTTTTAGTTTTACAAGATCATCAGCGGAAAGATCACTTTGTCTGGATTCGACAGCAACTTCAATTCTTTCGGCTGGCTTTGTCATTAACTCTGCGATTTCTTTATTTATTCCGTATGGCCCACAGTAGTAACCAAAATAATGATACATAGTCCCATCAGTTAAAATGTTACCCACTTTGTCCTCGGTTATAGTGTAATCTATAACATCAACTTTTATAATTTCCGGTGTTTTCATGCTTACTCCTTATCTTTTATTATCCTTAACAGCGGCATCATCTTCAAAAATCTTCTTACAATCCTCGCAAACTATCCTATCTGAATCGGTGAGTGTGCCACATTGGTTGCACGGCTCCATATTTGAATGGATATTGTTTTCGTATTCTTCCATTAGAAACGTTTAACTTTTCTGCAATGGGATTTTTTGCGTTCTTTGCGCTGGTTCATTTTGAAGGTTTTTGAACCAAGGCCACTAAAGTTTGCTGGGGAAAACCTCGCCTGATTATTCCTGAACATCTGTTTACTTTCACCGAATACCTGGCTGAAGAATCTTTTAAATGCGCCGAGGAATGCAAGATTTTTCATCATTTTTTTATCGGTTTTACTGTCGTAAATTTTCGTTTTTGTGTCTTTCTCCTGGCCTGTTTTCAGTGTAATCTTACCCATGGCAATCTCCTTTTTTTATGGTGAGCTGAGGGTGAATCGAACACCCACGTAACCATTTTATTACGAGGAAATTGAATCCTCACGAGGCCGTCAAGCCCATGCACCGAGCCAGCTCGTATTTAAGTTAAAACAAGCGCCCCAAGGAATGATCCGGAAACCCGCTTGGTATTTTTGTTTGATCGGCGCTTGCTTAGTTGGCTGGTGACAATTGATAGGGATTTTCGCCCACATGCAGGGTTTAGTCAATATATCTTAAGCCTTCTGCATTTTTAAGCACTATTGACCGCGCTTGCTCTTTGTAACGA
>JAGLHE010000281.1 GCA_023143685.1 Candidatus Omnitrophota bacterium | reverse complement strand
ATCCACTGCGGATAAATTATTTCAAAATATCAGAGACTTTTATCATACTGCCCGGAAGTTTTTTGCTTAGATGTTTCTTGAATTTGACGACATCAACCAAAAGATGATTTCCAAAAGTCTTAACAATACATGAATCTATTTTGAGGCGGATATCGACTATTGATTTCTCGAGTATTTTGTTTTTCTTTTCAAATTCGTCCCTGGGGTCGCCTTTTTTAATAGATCCTTTTGATTTCCATTCACGATTTTCACAATAATACCAGTACTGCTTTCCACTGACTGTTTTTATTTTATGCCTGGACATAATGATTTCGTTACCTCTGATTTCACTTTGCATAGGCCCGATAATTCTATTTTTGTAAGTTTCAAAACCGGAATATGAATCATTACCATCAACCCATATAGCGATATTATCCGCAGATCTGCAGCTGCAGGCCTTCCTGAGTGGATAATTTTTATCCACAACGTTCGAAGAGATCCCTGGTGTTTGCGGATAAGTTTTTTTTCCGGTCATTGGAATTTCCTCGCTTTCACTTCGATGCCGTCTTTGAGAAAATCAGAGATCAACATTTTAAAGTTGTTCCTGGGCCGGATCTTGAAATCTGCCTGTCTCAGGTATTCCACTAACACAGAGGTAGTGTAATGTTGTTTATGTGCCAGGAAGAAATCAGGCGGTATGTATCCAAATAGGTAACTTACTCTCTGATACCAGTACATTGTCGAAGGCACTTTTACGATGAAATGACCTCTGAATTTTGTTATTCTGTTGATTTCCCTGAAAAAAGGTATCACATCAATATCGAGATGTTCCAATGAATTGTCCATGTAAACTAAATCAAATTCCTGGTTATCATACGGCAAAGGTAATTTATTACAATCCCACTTCTTGAATTTCTTCCCTTTTGATTCGATCTCTAGCTGAAATTCATCATTGAAATCTACACAATGAGTTGCATCTTTTTTCGGTACATTTCCAGGCCCAATATCTAAAACTTTCATTATTTCTTCACTTCCCTATGTTTAAACACTCGTTTGTAGATGATATATTTCAAAACATGAGTTGGTAATATCATCACTAACGAAAATATGAATGCTGACAGTCCGAAAAAATCTATTATAGATGCCATCAATAGACCCCATCCGGTTAAGAATATAGCGGCCTTTTCAAATCTGAATATTTTGTGAAAATTAACCATAATTCTCACCCAAAAACTTAAAGAGATTCACGAGTTTAGAATACAATTTATGTAACATGATATCACCGTTGTCATTATTGAAATATAACACTATACTGATTGCGACTACGAACACAAAAAATGTGATATATAACACTTCGGCCACGCTTACGGTTTTCCACACTTTTCTCTTGAATAAACTAACATTTTTATCGGTATCATCCATACAACTCACGCCAATCCTTGCTATTTTTCAATCTTACATTGAATATCAATTTTTCACGTTTGTTTTTCTCATTACATTCATCAGAACAACAATGATTCTGATCATTTTTTTTCAAGGCTATTACAGACCCGCAAAAATAACAGAATCTATACAGCTGTATGATTTTGTAGTTTCCGGTATTGCGAAGATTTTTCTCTTTTTTTATTGGGAAAGTCACTCTTGACACATTTCCATTTTTATCAACTGTTCTAAATGATGCTTTTTTATTTGGCATGTTTACACCTCAACATCAGACCACTTATCACGATAAAATTAACAAAAACCTCAAACAATTCTTCACTGGTCACTTTATGATTATCAAATACCTCTGCAATTTCCAATGAGATTTTTTTGACTCTTTCAGTTGACATATCTTGAAATTCTCCTTGAAAATATGTATACATACCACAACAGCATCCATACGAATACTAACATTGGTTTTCCTTCCAGGGTAAAATAATTCACAAGTAACGCAAAACTTGCAACATTGAACAATCCGTTGAAAAGATGTCTTAATGTCCAGCGATGAAAACTCAATCTTTCTCTAATTCTTCTTCTTTCAGTCGCTTCTTTCAAAGCTT
>JAGLHE010000280.1 GCA_023143685.1 Candidatus Omnitrophota bacterium | reverse complement strand
CGTCAGCTAAAGAAGATGTGAGCTTTCAGAATTAAAAGGCGAACTTTCTTGCGACAACCTCCTGCCATTTTATAAAAAATAATATTAAGATTGATTAATAGTATATTTATACAGATAATAAAATAAAGTATTTTCTCGAAAGAAACAATATCTTTGCTATTCAAGGAATAGTCTCTATATGCACACCAACGAAAAGTTTCCTCTGGGCCAGCTGTTGTTGGAAAGTAATATTATTACTCAAAGTCAGCTGGATCAGGCTTTGAAGAAACAAGCAGAAACCGGTGATCTTCTGGGATTAACTTTGATCAAAATGGGATTTGTCGATGAAGAAACTGTGTTCTTGCCGATTTTAGCAAGCCAGTTGGGAGTTGACTTTGTTAAGGTTAAGAATTTGTCAATTACTTCAGAAACGATTGCAAAAATTCCTGCCAGGTTTGCTTCATTTTATAAAATTCTTCCGGTTGATTATCGGGATGAAGTTTTAACGGTTGCAACAAACACCCCTTTTAATATTGATATTATCGACGGGATAAATGTGGTGTTGCCTTGTCGTATTCATACGGTTTTAGCGAGCGAGAAAGATATTCACGAAGGGATCCGTCAATATTATGGGGTTGGGGCAGATACCATTGATCAAATGATGGGCGACGTGAATGTTGAACACGCGGGAGGAGGTGTTGAAAATATTGAGGAAATTGATAGTGAGGCCTCCATCGGAAAGTTTATTAACCAGATTTTGTTGGAGGCTTATAAAGACCGGGCAACGGATATTCATATTGAGCCTTTCGAAAAAGATTTAAAGGTTCGTTATCGCGTGGACGGCGTGCTGCAAGACGCGCAAGTACCGGCAAATATTTGGCACTTTAAGGATTCTATTAATTCGCGTATTAAGATTATGGCGAATTTGAATATCGCGGAAAAGAGGTTGCCGCAAGATGGCCGATTTAAAGTAAGGGTGGGTGAAGTAGATCTTGATTTGCGGGTTTCTTTTTTGCCGACAGAGTATGGTGAGAGTGTGGTGATCCGTATTTTAAGTTCAAGTAAACTTTATAGTATGGAGGATTTAGGCCTTAAAGGAAAGAATTTACAAGTTTTAGAGAGGCTGATCCAAAAGCCGCATGGCATTATTTTTGTAACAGGCCCGACGGGAAGCGGGAAGACAACAACCCTGTACACATGTTTGTCGCGGGTAAATACAGCGGATAAAAAGATTATTACAATTGAGGATCCGGTGGAATATCAGCTTAAGGGTGTTACTCAAGTGCAGATTAATCCGCAAATCGGATTGACGTTCGCGAAAGGGTTGAGGTCTATGTTACGGCATGATCCGGATATCATGATGGTCGGGGAGGTTAGGGATTTTGAAACTGCTGAGATTGCGATTCAGGTTGCGTTAACAGGGCATTTGGTTTTTTCAACTTTACATACTAATGACGCGGCGAGTGGGGTGACACGCCTTATTGATATGGGGGTTGATCCTTATTTGGTATCAAGCTCTGTGGAATGTTTTGTCGCGCAACGGCTTGTCCGTCGAATTTGTCCGCAATGCAAGGTTCCTGCAAATATTACGCCGGATATTATTGAAGATTTTGGTTTGACCCCAGCGCAGTATGAGGGGATAACGATTTATGAAAGTAAAGGATGTGAGGCGTGTAATTCCACGGGATTTTATGGGCGGGAAGGAATTTATGAATTTTTGGTGATGACTGATGAAATCCGGGAAATGGTTACATCCCGGGCGTCCTCAGCCCAAATTAAAAAGAAGGCCATAGAACAAGGGATGAAAACATTGTTGGAATCGGGGTGGGATAAGATTGTTAAAGGTGTGACATCCGCAAGTGAAAT
>JAGLHE010000028.1 GCA_023143685.1 Candidatus Omnitrophota bacterium | reverse complement strand
TGGAGCCTTTGAAATTCCTATACTATAAATTACTAAACATTCTTTTCTTCAATAACCCTTGCAGTAATCTTCGCAGGAGCTTCTTCATAATGAGAAGGTTTCATTGTGTAAGTACCCCGGCCTCCGGTCATTGATCGTAAATCTGTCGCGTATTTAAACATTTCAGCTAAAGGAATATGCGCCTTAATCGCGTCATTTTTCCCTTTGCTCTCAGATCCTTGAATCCGGCCTCGCCGGGAACTGATATCCCCGGAAACTTGTCCAATAAACTCTTCCGGGATAACAATGGTCACTTCCATGATCGGTTCAAGAAGAACAGGCCCTGCCTGTTTAACCGCTTCTTTCATAGCCATGGCTCCAGCAATCTGAAAAGCCATATCCGAAGAATCCACCGCATGAAAAGACCCGTCCACAAGTGTCACCTGGACATTAACAAGAGGTGATTTTGTCAGCACCCCTTCCGTAATGGCTTGCTTAACACCTTTTTCTACTGATGGAATGTAATTCTTAGGAATCGCGCCACCAAAAATTTTATTGACAAACTCATACTCCTGCCCATCTCTTGACAAAGGAGCAATCTCGATTGCAACATCCCCATACTGCCCCCGGCCTCCGGATTGTTTCTTATATTTATACCGGGTGCTTGCGGATTTTGTAATGGTTTCGCGATAACAGACCTTAGGCGTCCCTAAATCCACATCTACGTTGTACCTTTTTTTCATTCTCTCCAAAATAACCTTAAGATGCAAGTCCCCCATTCCCGAGATAATCAACTCCCTGGTTTCATTATCCCTGCCCACTTTGATCGTATGGTCTTCCTCGCACAACCGGTGCAAGCTCGTCGATATTTTTTCTTCATCCGCCCTGGTTTTCGGTTTAATCGAAGCAGAAAGTGACGGATCAGGAAACTCAATCGGATCAAAAACAAGCCTTTGCTTTTGTGTAACAATACTGTCCGAAACATGACTATTTTTTAATTTTGGCAAAGCAATAATGTCACCACAGGTTGCCTGCATGACTTTAATTTGTTCTTTGCCCTGCAAAACACTGATGGAACTCACATGTTCTTTACAATCGGATGACGCATTGTAAAGATCGGTGTTCGCGTCCAAAGTTCCCCTTAAAACGCGCATTAAAGAAAGGTGCCCCAGATGAGAATCAAAAAGAGATTTAAAAACAAATCCGGCAAACGGCCCTTCTTCTGATGGGACAACATTCACCTCCTCGTGAGAAGAAGGGTCCTCGGCATGAAACGCCTGATGTTCAACAGGTGACGGGAGATACGCCAACACAGCGTCTAACAATTCCTCCACCCCTTCATCTGTCTGCGCGCTTCCGTAAAAAACCGGAAAAACTTTTGCGTCCAGGACGCTTTGTCGCACAGCCTGCTGAACTTCTTCTTTCGACAGGCTTCCCTCTTCCAAATATTTTTCTAAAAGCGTGTCATCTGTTTCTGCAATCGCTTCAACAAATTCCGATGAATCTAAATCAATTTTATGTACGTTCGAAGAAAGCTGATTTTTAATCGCGGCTAACGCCTCATCAGGATCCGCGCCTGACTTATCTATTTTATTAATAAAAACAATTCGAGGCATGTCCATCTGATTCAATCGGTCCCAAATATCTTCTGTCCCGACCTCTACCCCATTAACCGCGTCAACAACAACAATCGCGGCATCAACCACTTTAAGCACAGAAACCGTTTCGCCAACAAAATCCATATATCCCGGGGTATCAATAATCTGCAGCTGATGCTGTTTAAAAATAGACCTTAAAAACCCGGCATTAATCGAAATCTTTCGCTCAAATTCATCATCATTATAATCACTGACCGTTGTCCCCTGAACAACCTCCCCTTTACGCGAAATCGCACCGCTTTTAAATAACATGCTTTCAGCCAAAGATGTTTTTCCAGAATGAGCATGCCCTACAAAAGAAATATTTCGTTTTGATTTTGCATCCATCAAGAACACCTTTCTTTTCTAAATAAACGCCGTTGTTATCGCTCACCGAAAAAGGAACTTTCCCAACACCCTGCTTAAGGCGCATCAAAAACCCTCTTCCGTTAACTTTTGGGTTTCGCCTTTTTTACAGTATAGGAAAGTATAAAACAGACAACCATACTTTCCTACACGTCAGCTAAAGAAGACGTGAGCTTACAAAATTAAAAAGGCGAACTTTCTTGTTTATACAATATTTCACCAGACTCGACGTCTAAAGCAACGTGCGCGCCACCAACATCCTGCACTGAATTTTCGCGAAATTTAACATGCTTTTGCCGTAAAATGTCTGCGGCAAAATTCAAATTTCGTGTGTACTCGGTATCATTCGATTCGTGGAGAACATTTTCGCCCGTAATCAGCGAAACTTCAATATTGTCCCTATCGGCCCCAATGAGCGACATGTTTTCAATCATCTCGTCAATCGCCTCTGAAGCGTTGCGTAAAACAACGGATGATTTTCGACGTTCTGCAAAACTCGAGTAAAACATCGCATGCGCCAAGCCGCCAATCTTTTTGATGGCATCGCGCGCAACAATAACCAGGCAAGCACCGGACGCATCTGATTCCAATACGACCTCTCCTTGCCCCGCGACAATTTCGTCCCTATGGACATCAATCATTTTCTTCATCGACCCCTCCTCTGTTTAAGGTCCATATTCCCCTTTTTTCCGCAAATACGCAGTTGTCGTCCTAAAAAGAAAACCCAATACAATCCTGCAATCTATTGTCAATGAACAGTTCCCTCAACTTCTACATCCCACCTAAATTCTTCAGAACCCTTCCGGGATTCTTCCATAATTTACGCAGGGGGGATAATTCGCACATATGAGTTATCTCGGCCACGCCTCCAAAACTCATGTGCTCATTAAAAAAGGCAACTCAAAAATGAGTTGCCTTAAAAATTTTTCTATATTTTTTTGCTGCCCACAATCATAACATCTCCCCTCCCTGGGAGTCATTATATTTTACTACTTTTTTAAATTTTTAACAAATAAAATTTATCCTGGTAGTTGCGAGCACGTATTACTTTTTTCTTTTCACAGCCTTACGGGCTGCTTCCGCGATATCTACATCTTTTAAATGATATTTCACAAGTAATTCTTCCGGGGTTCCGGTCTCGCCAAAAAGATCCGGGACAGCGACCATTTCCATGGGAACAGGATTATTCCTCACAACGGCCTCAGCCACCGCGCTGCCTAACCCGCCATAAATTTGGTGCTCTTCTGATGTGACAATAGCACCGGTTTCTTTAGCTGCCGCAATAATCGCAGCTTCATCAATCGGTTTAATCGTATGCATATTTAATACGCGTGCGTCAATGCCATCTTTCTTTAACATTTCTGCTGCTTGCAAAGATTCATACACCATCAAACCACATCCGACAAGGGTGACATCCCCACCTTCACGCAGCACTGTGGCTTTACCAATTTCAAAAGGAACATCTTCCTTCGTAACAATAGGGAAAGGTGCGCGCGAGGTCCGCATATAAACAGGCCCTTGCATACCAGCCATCCATCGCGTGGCCTTAGCTGCTTCCAAAGTATCTGCCGGACAGATTACCTGGATGTTAGGAAGTACGCGCATAATCGCAAAGTCTTCCAAACATTGTGCCGAAGCACCATCTGGTCCGACGGTAACTCCCCCATGGGAACAGACAACCTTCACATTCGTATTGTTGTAACAAACATCTAACCTCAACATATCATACGCGCGGTTAGTCATAAAAACAGCAAAAGAACACACAAAAGGAATAAATCCTTGCATACTCATCCCTGCAGCTGTTCCAACGACGTCCTGCTCCGCGATCCCAAGATTAAAAAATCTTTCCGGATATTTAAACTTAAAATATTCCGCGCGTGTCGCGTCTTCAAGGTCAGCAGAAAAAACAACAATTTTTTCGTTTTCTTTACCTAATGCAACAAGTTCCTCACCGAAACCGTCACGCGTTGGCACTGCTTTATTACTCATATTTTTATTCTCCTCGATTGTCCGGCCTCATTAAAATTTCTATTTGCAATTACGCCATTTTTTCGGCATCCAGCTCTGCTAACGCATCTTTCAATTTCTCATCATTCGGCGCTTTTCCATGCCATGAATGTTGGCCTTCCATAAACGAAATACCTTTACCCTTAACAGTATTCGCGATAATCACTGTCGGTTTTCCTTCTGTTGAGTCAAACTCGTCGAACGCGCTCATCAACTCATGTAAATCATGGCCATCAACCTCAATCACATGCCACCCAAAACTACTCCATTTTGAAGAAAGCGGCTCTAGTCCCATGATTTCACTAACAGGGCCATTCTCCTGAACTTTATTGTAATCAACAATCGCGCAAACATTATCTAATTTAAAGTGGGCCGACGTCATCGCAGCCTCCCAGACAGAGCCTTCCTGAATCTCGCCATCACCCATCAGACAGTATGCCTTAAAATCCTTTTTGAGCATTTTTGCACCTAAAGCGATCCCATTCGCCACAGATAATCCATGGCCCAACGATCCGGTATTGAATTCAACACCCGGAACCTTAACGTGAACATGCCCCTGCAATCGGCTTCCAAATTTACGAAAAGTTTTTAATTCTTCTTTCGGAATATACCCGAAATTCGCTAACGCAACATAGGTTACAGGCGAGCAGTGTCCTTTAGATACGATTAAACGATCCCGCTCTTCCCATTTCGGGTCATCAGCCTTATGGTTCATCGTATATCCATAAAGCGCAATAAAAATTTCAACCGCAGACAACGATCCCCCCGGATGCCCGGACCCTGCAATGTTTAAGGTTTCAAGGATTTCTCGTCGCATCATTAAGGCTTTTTCTTTAAACGAATTCATATCAACTTTCTTCTTGGACACAAAACGCCTCCTTTAACTGATTTTATAGTGGGCAGGAACAAAAAATTTAAGATGTGTTTAGTAGACAATTCTTCCAACATTGGTAAGGCTCAACAAAAATGGGCCATGGAGGACTTGAACCTCCCGCCCTCTGATTAAGAGTCAGATGCTCTACCGGATGAGCTAATGGCCCGAATATTCTTTAATTTATTAAATGCATTTCGAAGCCGACCTCGCTGAAAGCGGACGGCAAAAATATACAATGAAATTTTTCAGAAATCGGTAAATTACGTCAAAAGACGTTCAAACTATACCAAAATTTCCATCAACTGTAAAGAGCGAAATGGTTTCGCGAATTGACTCACATTGAATGTTACCCAAGGATTTTAAAATGGGCTTCCTTGACTAATTAGCGCACCCGCTGTTTTTTTAATATTTTCTCCTGAAATTCCTGCGCCAGATAATCCTTCGGAAAATTTTCAAGAATGATTTCAATGTCAACAAGGGCCTCTTGATTCCTGCCTTGTTTATAATACACAATGGCACGATTTAAGCGAACAATTTTATTCTGAGGCTCAAGATTAACAACTTTTTCATAATCTTGCAACGCTAAATCAAATCTTCTTTGAAAGGTATACACCAACCCCCGATTAAGATATGTTTTGGCCCGCATCGTCGGGTCATTAAAAGGATGTTGAAGAGCTGACGTGTAATCTTCAATGGCTCGCTCATAATTCTTGTATACGTTGGCATACATGCCAGCGCGGTTAAAATAGGCCAGGGCCGACGTTGGCCTTATCGCAACCGCCACATCAAAGTCAATAAAAGCCAACGTTTGCTGACCTCTGGCACTCAGAGCATTACCCCGGCTAATGCGTGCAGACACTGACTGCGGGAATTTGCTAACCGCATCGTCCCACAGGGTCAAACTATTTTTCCAAACAAGGCATCGCGTAAATGTTGCAATCCATAAAAACCCTACAAACCCCACAAGCAAAATCTTTACGCCATACCGAACAGCCGGAAACCTTTTGCCCCAATGGTTCATCGCGGCCTCCCACGCTATGGCCAACAACAAAAAAAACCCAATCGACGGCAAATAAACAAAACGTTCATAAATAAATGAAGTATTCACCTCCACAAGATGCAACACCGGCAAAAGGGTGACAAGAAAAAACAAAAACGCCAGCCTCCCTTTTTGCCAACATCCTTTTTTGTGAACAAATAAAAACATAAACCCGGCAACTGCCACCAACGAAAGATAAAGATCCCATGGGCCAAGCCCTTCCCAAGGCTTCGGGAAGGGATACAAACAACTTAAACGAAGTGGCACGAAAATCTTTGCGATATAAACACACAACGCAAGACTGCTCAGCAACACCCGGTCAAAAACAGAAAACACCTTTGTTAGAGGGAACCCTGCAATCCCCTCAGCTGCCTTTATCGCTACCATCGAAAACATGAAGGCGAGAATAAACAACGGAATCTTCTGCGCAAATTTCTGAAAGGTGAGTTTCTTATCGAAGTAAACGTCGATAAGAAGTAACACTGCTGGCAATGTGACAGCCATCGACTTCGCGCAAAGAGCCAAAAGAAAGAATATCGCAACACATGCCTGGCTGACGCAACCCGACGTGAAATCCCTCTTTCCCTTCACATAAAAAATCATGGCCAGCAAATAGAAACAAACAAAAAGCACATCTTTAAGGGAAGCGGCCCAGGCAACGGATTCCACCTGCATCGGATGAATGGCAAAAAACAGGGTTGTCAAAAAAACAACCGTTGCATTCAGGCCAAGCAAGCCAAGCAACATAAATACTAACGCCACATTTATCAGGTGGAGAAAAAGATCCACAATATGATAACCCAAAGGCTGTGAGCGAAAGAAAAAATATTCCACCTGGTAAACAAGCATGGTCAAAGGATAATACCGGCCTTCGGTCGCGGTCGTAAAAATTTCCTTAATGTTAGAGAAAGGCTGTTCTTGAACAAGCGGGTTTTCAAGCAGCAGATCCTTTTCATCCCAATCCACAAACCCGTTATCCAGCGACGGCAGAAACGCGAACAGAGCCACGATAAAGATAAACAGGCAACGGATTAATGGCGTAACTTGTTTTTTTTCTAATAACATCTGATTCTTCCTGA
>JAGLHE010000279.1 GCA_023143685.1 Candidatus Omnitrophota bacterium | reverse complement strand
CTTTCAAGCGGTCTTGTTTTCAAACAGCTAAAATATTACCATTTTTATTTTTTTAAATGCGCCAAAGCAAATTAGCATCATTTTGAAACCGTTTTTAAACACATTTATCATTTTTGTTGTACCATATACTCGTTCCTGATAATGAACAGGCAAGTCAACAATTTTTAGGTGAAGTTTTGCGGCACCAAACAGCAATTCATAGTCTCCCCATTGATCCTCTATACCCCACGAACCGATCATCGGTTTTATTCTTTCCCAATCAGAACGCCACAAAACCTTGGTGCCACATAGCGTGTCTTTTATTCTTTGTCCAATTATTGAAGAAAATATAATACTGAATATTTTATTGCCGATCATATTCAAAAACTTCATGGCAAGTTTTGGCACGGGATAAATCAAGCGAGACCCGTTGATCAATTCGCCTTTACCTTCAACAATCGCTTGAAAAAAATAGGGCAATTCTTCCGGCATGACTGTAAGATCAGCGTCCAATATCATCAAGACATCTTCCTGTGCAGATTCAAATCCGGTCCATACATTTTTTGCTTTGCATATCCCGGGTCCTTCGATAAGTTTTATATCCCTCTCAGGATACTTTTTACACATTCTACGAACTTCATCGGCTGTTCCATCATCAGACTTGTCGTCGCAAAAAATAACCTCCGTATGTCTACCCATGTCCGGAATCCGCTCCACTGCTGCTTGAATATTTCCCTTTTCATTTTTACAGGGGACAATGACTGAAACCGAAATATCGTCTGGAGCTCTCGGCACGGGATCGAGTCTGGCCACCAGCACGTTGATCATACAAAGCCGGTTAATGACAGGCAGGCGCGGAATAACCAGATTCAGTAAGGTCGAGAGAAGGAAAATCCGCTTTGGGAAAAAAATGGTCCGGTAAGTCCGCAACCATTCAAATCCGCAGATATTGAACATATTACGTATATCGGCTTCGGATAGCCAGTTTTGTTCTAATGTGGGAATTTTTTTAAGAAATCGTTCGGCTAATTTGATAATGGGTTCCCACAATGGGTTATATGTATAAATTATCAGTCGCGTCTTTGCTTCGCAAAGCGGCTTTAAACGCTCAAGTGCAGCTATTATATCTGCTGTATCACTTATATTTTCAAAAAGGATATAATCAAATTTTTGGCCTATTTCCAAGTGTTCCGGATGGGCCATTATAAACTCAAATTGAGGATAATTTCTTCTTGCTATTTCAAGAAATTCGGGGCTGGTTTCAAGCCCGACTCCATACGATGGGCGGGTTGCGTTTAGAAAAAATCCCGTCTGGCAACGAATATCCAGAACACGGCGACCAGGTTCTACAATAAATTGCAAAACACGCTTTATAGCATTGTAATAGTAAGAGTTTTTTGTTATCCATTGTTGCCGAACTTCAGCATATTTCGACTGGTAAGCCTTGGATGCCTTCCGTCTTGCTTCGAGGGCGGTTGGTCCCCAAACCGGTTTATCTTCAAGGATGTTCAATATGGTTTTTTTTGGATTCTTCATGTCATAAATAGGTATTTTCTTTAAAAGGGGACGTTTTTCAAAGGTCTCACTATAATTGCATTGAAAATAGTCCATAATGCTGGTAAAAATCAAGGTTATATCATGCTGATTTTTTCGAAACATCTATCAAATAAAGACTATGACTCTATCAGTATTAACGTGTACAAAAGAATAATCATTTTCTCAATCATTGTTTTAAGTTCCGTTCTTGCAGGAATGTTGCCGCCTAAACAATGGATTCACAAGTGGCTCCATTTATCAGGGTATTATTTTATTTTTTCGGCATTTTTCTTATGGATATTTTTACTTTTAAAACAATATGCTATAAAAATAAAGCCCGCTCTAACTTCGCACTGGATCGGCCTCCTGCTTTCAATCCTATGTACGCTTTTAATATTTACCATTTCACCACCGAAATTTAAAATTTTGTCAGATGAGACCAACTTAATCGGCGTATCCATGTCTATGTATCAGGAAAAAACTGCGTCTATTCCTTTACAGGGCTACCATTTAGATTATGACTATCCAAAATACGAATACAAAATCGACAAACGGCCATTATTTTTTCCCTTCTTAACGTCTCTCGTCCATACGGTTTCAGGGTATAATGCCCGCAATGGGTTCGTTGTAAATTTTATATCGGGAATACTTATATTTTTTATAATCTATATCTTTGTTAATTGGTATTTTCCAAGGATCTATGCCTTTTTATCTATTATTATTCTGGCAAGTTTGCCTAATTATATTTTTTGGATCACATCAAGCGGATTTGAAGCCGTTAATTTGCTCTTTATTCTGTTCTCATTTCTAATGCTTCATCAATTTTTAATCAAGAGAAGTGCCGAGCGAGCTGAAATGCTGTTTTTGACACTCATTTTACTGGCTCAGTGCAGATATGAGTCAATTATATTTACAATAGTCGCCATTTTTTTATTCATTTTTTTAATAAATAAATCACTAATTTCTCGGTTTTCACCTATTACATATCTAACCCCGATATTCTTTATTCTTGTTCTCTGGCAGCGAAGGTTGTTTGCCGATTTGCCCCATATTGTTAGATATGACTCAAATTTATTCCAAATAACAAATATATTTGAAACCTTTAATCTTTATAATTTTTTTTCAAACAGTTCAAAAAACATTTTTGTTTTTTTAGGGATGGACCCCAATTATGGATTTACGCCTATTATTGCAATCTTATCAATAATCGGATCTTATTTGCTGATTAGAAAGTTTATACTCCAATTCAATACGATCCAATCACAATTTAGATACATATTTTTATATAGTATCACAACGTTATTACTGCTTTCCGTTATTATCTATTCACACTATTGGGGTAACTTCACCATTGCATTACAAAATAGAATTGCTCTTGTTTTTCTTCCCTACCTGCTTTTTCCCGCAATCTATGGCTTATACAAAATCTCCGGTCCGATTAAGTTTTCAAAAGAAATATTTTTGTCTGTTTTTTTTATATTTCACCTGCTTTTCTTCTTGCCTTACGGAACACATCAAAGACTTATAAATAGCTTGTCACTTCCGTTTGAATACAAAAAAAATCTCACTTATTTAGAAAAAAACTTTCACGGCAATAAAAATATCTTAATAATTTCTGACCGGCCCAATTTATATCTGGTTCATGAATATGGATCTGTAAGCTTTGATTTTCTAAAACGTCATAAAGAAGAAATTTCATTTCAATCACAGAAAGAATTTGATCATGTTTTAACCTTTCAAAGATACCATTATAAAAATACTCTTCCTGATCCGAAAAACCGTTTGGATAATTCTGTTATACTCACCGAGTTAGAAAATATTAAAATAACACCATTAATGTATATTAAAATTTCAGAAATCAAAAAAATGTAAAATCAGGTGATTTTAGCTGTTTGAAAACAAGGCCGCTTGAAAGATAATTAAATTTTAACCGTGTAAAACTCGCGCATAAGTGAGTGTAAAGAAAGAACAGTGCATGTCTT
>JAGLHE010000278.1 GCA_023143685.1 Candidatus Omnitrophota bacterium | reverse complement strand
AACCTAATTTTTCAAAAGAAAGGGGATTACTTGATGGCTGATAAAAACAGAACTATACAGGAGACAGCAGATATTTTCAGGAAATCAAAAAAGACAATTTACAGATGGATTGATGAAGGTAAAATATTCAAAAGATATATCAGGGTGAAAGACGGAATATTAATTCCACAATCTGAAATAGATCGTATTTTATCTGAAAATGAGGTTGTTGTTGAAAATTATTAAAATCACTTCCCATCCATAGACAAACGTGGACATCCGTACCTAGACGGATGATATCTAATCCCATAAAATAGGCCATACTCTAAAAACTATATATGGTTATTTTATGGGATTAAGATCCGCAGCAGACGTTCTGGAAGAATATAATACGGTCAGAACGGCATACCTCGCAGCAGTCAAGGCCGAAAAACTTGGCTATTCCAGCGGCACCACCACCAGATCAATCGAAAGATCAAGCAGCACAGAACTCAAAGAACAGATGAATGCTCTGGCTAAAGAGTATGACAGTCTCTCTCTCGGCCGCATCAAATCCTTTAATGCCGTACCTTTGGATTCCTGATCATGAAGACTACTTTCAATATAGCAGGGAAAGATATCACGGTAAAAGAGAATCTGGTCGACAGGGCGGTTCGTTATTTCAGCCCGGTCAAGGGACAAGAACGTTTCAAGGCCAGGACTATGACTGCTATGGCTGGTGGTTATATCGGTGCATCAAAAAACCGCAGGGCAACGAAGTCATGGGACACTTCCACACATGATGCCGATACTGATATCCAGTTCGACCTTCCGACATTGAGGGAACGCAGTGATGATCTTATCAAAAATAATCCCCTTGCCACTGGTATAATTAATACACCAACAACAAATGTCGTAGGTTCTGGTCTGAAGGCTAAACCGCAGATAGACGCCAAGCTACTTGGAATGTCTGAAGATGAAGCCGACGAATGGGAAGAACATGCCTTACGGGAATTCAATCTCTTTGCAAATTCGGTTGAATGTGACGCCGAAAGGAAGCTCAATTTCGGAAGCCTGCAAGAGATGGCATTTCGTACCACCCTCGCAAGGGGTGATGCATTGACATTGTTGAAATCATTTGAACGGACCAGATCACCTTATGACCTAAAACTCCAAGTTATTGAGGGCGATAGGCTATCCAATAAAGACAATGTATCGGACACGGAAAAATTATCAAGCGGAGTAGTTAAGGATGATAACGGGGCCGCTGTTAAATATCAAATACAGAAACAACATCCGGGAAAGATATTCGGACAATTAAACCAGGGGTGGATAGAGGTGGATGCCTATGGTTCAAGCGGCAGGCGTAATATAATCCACAACTTCATCCCGTTGAGGCCCGGTCAATCGAGGGGCCTCCCGTATCTTTCACCGGTCATAGAATCCCTTAAACAGATACAGAGATACACAGAGGCCGAACTTATGGCGGCGGTAATATCCGGCATGTTCACAGTTTTTATAAAGACAGAGAGAGACACCGGTAACGATGCATCTTCTGTTCTTTCCATGCCGGGTGAAGACGAGGACAATGGAACCAACGACCAGCGTGATCTTTCTCTCGGGAATGGCAAGGTCATGGAACTGTTAAAAGATGAATCAATAGAGAGTGTAGACCCGAAACGACCAAATACGGCCTTCGATCCTTTTGTGCAGGCGATACTTCGTCAGGTAGGCGTGGCGCTGGAGATACCTTTCGAGATGCTTATTATGCATTTTACATCTTCATATAGCGCCGCACGCTCATCTCTTCTTCAGGCCTGGAAGTTTTTCAAGAAGCGGCGCAAATGGCTATCTGATTATTTTTGTGACCCTGTATATGAAGCATGGATGGATGAGGCGGTAGCAACTGGAAGGATAGTTGCTCCGGGTTATTTTGATGATCCTCTTATTAAAAAGGCCTATCTGGGT
>JAGLHE010000277.1 GCA_023143685.1 Candidatus Omnitrophota bacterium | reverse complement strand
CATAGGTTCAGCGGTTAGTGTAAAAGTCACTGGGATCAAACCAAATAAGACCGCTTAAAGGGAGCAGTAAGGAACTTTACATCCCTTCGAGGATTGTCTCCCTTCCCTCTACACCTTAACAATAAATTAGAATAACTCAAGAATCGCCAAAATTAAGTAAAAGATGTTTTATGAAAATAAACTGAGTGAATTGAAATGGGAATTGAAGAAAATAAACGCGTGATTGAAACCAGGGTAAAGGTTCTCAACGCAAGAGACTTTGATAGTTGGGAAGCCCTGCATACAGATTCAGCCTTTAGAACCGCCCCCGAGCTAAGTGAACCTCTCAAGGGCAGAAGTGCTATGCGTCAGGCATTAGAGGCATCCATCAAGGCCCTAGATTACCGTCTTGAAATCCGTCGTGTTTTCGGTGAAGACAATTGGCTATGTGTCGAATTCACAAGCAATGGAAAGAACATTGGGCCAATCTGCACAAACTGCAGTACAATACCTGCTACTAACAAGGAGTATACAAATATTTCGTGTGTTGTGTTCAAGTTTGAAGGAGGCAAAATTGCAGAAGTCCACGAGTACTACGACTTGCATAATTTTTTAGCTCAAATAGGCATCTCCTAATGACTATTCAAAAACAATATAGACGAAAGAAAACTCCAACTTCTCTCTTTTTTTGTAAAGAACAATTTAACATGGTTTATTGAAGATATTAAGAATTGCCACAAATGATCTCTGAAGTTGAGTGATAATCTCGAACATATAGAGAACATGACTTTGTCATCTCAATTTTCTTTATTCCTTACGTCCGCCTACAACACTAAGATTATATAGTAATAACAATAGAAATTGTTACAATTGAGGCTTAAATCGTACTTATCCTTCAAGAGGTCCCTAATTACGTTTTCAAAATGGTACCTCCTTTAAGAAACTGAAAAATAATTTGATAAAATGGAGGAACTTACTTTGAGTGCAGAGAAAGAAGAAGAGATAAAGAAGCTGGAAGAGGAAGAAAAGAAAATAAAAAAGGTAAAGTGGGATGAAGTAGACTGGGAAGAAGACATGGAATAGGCCCATGTTTATGCGGTTCTCAGCCTCCTATTCAATACCTTTTTTGACTTTTTTCAAAATGAAAGATTTGTTTTAGTGTGCTTACCATCCTTATCGTCTCACAATACGAGACTAATGTTACAGAGGTTTCTTATAATTCTATCATTGTCGTTTACATGCTCGATTACAGCCTGCACCAGCGGGTCTTGGGATACATTATATGAGTTACAGAGGCCATGTTCTAATATACCCAGATCTACAAGACGATCTAATCGAAATTTAACATCATTTTGACTGCAGAAAAATCGAACTAGAGAGCTTTCTGTGTGTTTATGATAATCATACCATACTAAATAATTGATGAGATGCAGATTTTGCTTGACTGAACGTTCAAGATCATATATGTCGTTCACAAATTCACACCCTACGAAGACTTTTAGTGACTTCTATGTTAGGATCAACTCGTATTCTTTATTATCACTATTGTTTAAATAATTTTCGTAGTCAATAATTTCGATGAAGTGATTATGTTAATTTTCGATTAAAGCGAGAATGTGTGAAACAAAACTAACAGTAGATTCTTTTAATCGAAACAAAGTTTCTATTCTTTAGTACTTTAAAAGAAAAAACTTGGAAAAAGTTTGGTATTTAACATAATCTAACTTTTATGTTACAAAACAGTCTTATTCGTCCAGGATGCTCCTTAACCGGCGATGAACGACTCTCCACCACATATATACGAATATTGTGACGATTAAGACTATTAGGAAAACCAGTAAATGTGTCAGTAATGAGAATACAATGAAAATGAAGATATCCATGAAAAATGTGGTGGCAAGCAGGATTCTAAACGTTTTATTGCTTCGCAGATAGAAAACAATTCTTTGATCCAGCGGAATGTGTCTTTCAGTTATTCGATCATGGATCTGCATTCGAGTTAAAACACAGAAAATATTTAATACGCCAAGTACTGCAAATAAAATGACGATCACATCCGGGTATGGCGTAAACGTAAAAATAAACGAGTTGATATCTTTAGAAGGGT
>JAGLHE010000276.1 GCA_023143685.1 Candidatus Omnitrophota bacterium | reverse complement strand
CTTAACCGATTCAATTGAAATCCCTGCATCTCTTATCTCTGGCTGTTTTTCAACCACCTTAGGCACAGCAGCGACAACGGAATCTTCTTTCAAAAAACCCTTTGCCTGAGCCACTTGCCTTTCATTTTTATCAGAACGAACCGTCATCATCGTCTTCATCTCCGATGACCCTTTCACATTATCCTGAAACACAACTTTTTTCCCTTTTTCCACACCTAACGAAAAAGAAATGAGCATGCTCATAACAATAAAAATTCCCAAAACCACAAAATTCTCTAAAGAAAATGTTAACTTTCTCAAAAACTTTTTTGGCCCAGTTTTCCCAACTGGCTGATCCGAAGTCCCAGGAAAAAGTTCAAATTGAGCTTGTCTGCGATGATAACTTTTCATAAACCCATTATAAGTATTCTACTTTAACTTATACAAGTAATTTCTAAATTTTTTTTGCTGATAAAGTTCACAAAAAGCCTTTACCACCTTTGGATCAAACTGTGTACCGCTATTTCTTTTCAATTCCTGAACCGCTTCAAGGACTGCCAACCTGCCACGATAAGGCCGCCCTCCGATCATCGCTTCAAAGGCAGACATAACAGCCATAATGCGTGCCCCCAAAGGAATCTGCTCTTTCTTCAAACCGGAAGGATACCCGGTACCGTCATAATTCTCATGCTGATACAAAATGATCGGCAAAACAGGCGCCAAGAAATCCACCGGCTTAATTAACGCAGCGCTCTTGGCAGGCAAATCACGAATAATTTTAAATTCCTCAGCTGTTAATTGGCTCGTCTTTGACAAAATCTCATATGGGATATCAACGGCACCCGCGTCATGCAGCACACTGGCGTAAAACAACCGATCAATTCCTTCTTCCCTCATATGCAACTTCTGCGCTAAAGCCTTAACAATTTTAAAATAGACAGGTGAATGCCGCGCAGCACAGTGACGTTGTTTCTCGAGAAGTTTATCAATAAATTTAATGCTGCTTAAAATCGTTTTTTGTTGTTGTTCATATAATTGCAAATTTTTGATGGCAGTCACGGACTGCTCCGCAAAGACAGACAACATCTCCCGATCAAAGTCCTCAAACGCTGGATCCTTGCGTCCCCGACGAACAAAAATCGCTCCGACATTATCATCCGCGACAAGAGGGATCCCAATTAATTTCTTTTCAAAAATGGCATACCCTTGCGTCACTCGCCTTTCTTTATCCGTTATTTGCGCGAGCTTGTTTTTCTTCTCAAGCAAGATATTGATTTTATTATTAAAGATCGCCGCCAAAACTATTTTCTTCTTCTCAAAGTCTAAAATTACAATAGTCGCGGCCTGTGCTTTAATAAACTGGCACAACAACCGTGTCAGTCGCAAGGACAATTCATTAACGTTATACGTAGAATTAACCAGGCGATAAACCATATGTACCGCCGAGAGGATCAGCTGATACCGCTTAGACATAGGGGTAATTTGACTTAAACGCATAAGCTTTCGTATCGTCTCTATTTCGTATTACGCATCTCGTTAAACACGAAACACGTAATACAAAAGTATCACGCTATACTTTCGTGTAGGGGTTAAACAATCGTTTATGCTCATCTAAAGCAAACCTGTCGGTCATGGAAGCAATATAATTACAAATAATCTCGTACTGTTCTTTTTTAGTGTACTTCTTTTTCCGTTTATAGATATTATACGGCAACTGATTCGGCTCTTGTATATACACCCCGAAAAGATCATCAATAATCCGTTTAGCTTTTGATGTCATCCGCACAACACGATAGTGATGGTACAATTTCTCATTCAGTAATCCCTGCAAACAATCCCGCTCTTTTGCCATCTCATTGCTAAAGCCAATGATCTTACCCTTATATTTTCTAGCTTCATCAACCGAGCGAAATTTCAATTTCTTTAATCGCTTATCCGTCGAGAATAACAAATCTTTAATCTGCATATCAATCAACTGCTTGACGACTTGATATTTCAACATTTCACGATTATGATAATCAACGGTTCCCTCAATATTCTCCAGAGCCTTCTGCCACAACCGGCTTCCCATTAAATCTCTTTCTGTAATACATCCGGAAGTTAACCCGTCGTCGATATCATGATTTAAATAGGCCAATGAATCGGCATCATCCACCACACGTGCTTCGAGTGTCGGGCCTTCTTTTAAATACTTTTCCGCAATCCCGGGGACATCATATTTTGTCTGATGCTTTAAAATCCCTACCAGAACTTCCTTGCTTAAATTAAGGCCATCAAAATCCGGATAACGTTTTTCATAACTCGACACAATGTCAAAACTGCGTTTGTTATGATTAAATTGGCCCAACTTGCCTTTTTTCATTATCGCATTCAGGGCTTCCTCCCCGGCATGGCCAAAAGGTGGATGCCCCAAATCATGAGCCAAAGCAATCGCCTCAATCAAGTCCTCATTAAGACTAAGACTGCGCCCAATTGTCCGGCCAATCTGTGCGACCTCAATCGTATGTGTTAAACGTGTGCGATAATAATCTCCTTCAAAAATAATGAATACCTGCGTTTTGTACTCTAGCTTACGAAAGGCCTCGCTATGCACGACCCTATCACGATCTCGCTGGTAACATGTCCGCACAGAATGCTTGGGTTCCTTGTATTTTCTACCCTTGGAATCCTTACTCTTCATGGCATACGGCGCCAGCTTCTGTTCCTCTAAGGCTTCGATTTCCTCTCGTGCCTGCATAATTCTCTTTCACCTTTATGACTACTAAATTTTTCTTTTCTTCTTATGTGCAGCACTTAACTGCGTGTGTAACGCGGATAAGGATTGAGAGATGACCTTTGTGTTGCTGACGACAGGCATAAAATTCACATCCCCTTTCCAACGAGGGACAATATGAATATGTAAATGTCCGGGGAAGCCTGCCCCGGCGGCCTTCCCAATATTCATTCCGATATTGTATCCTTCAGGATGCAAAACTTCACTTAAAAGACTTTTGACATGATTCAATAAATTGAAAAAATCCGCTTGTTCTTCAGCCTTAAGTTTACTTAAATCATCAACATGGCGAATCGGCAAAACTAAAGAATGGCCGTTATTGTAAGGATATAAATTAAGGACCGCAAAACAATGCTGTGTCCTTACAAAAATAAAATTTTCTTTATCTTTTTTTTCTTTAAGAATCTTACAAAAAACACATTTTTTTGTTTTCTTAATAATCTGTGTCAAATACGTCTCTCGCCAAGGCGCCCATAGTTTATCCATGTTATCCTTTGATTTTTACAATCGTTCCTTTGATCTTTTTTCCTGAAACATCAAGAATTCCATAAGACCGATACGGCGCAAAAATCTCATCATTCGGACTTCCTGGATTAAAATACAAAACACCATCAATCTCTTCATTAAAAGGATCATGTGTATGCCCAAAGATAATTGCATCAACATTTTCCCTCAGAAACTGCTCTTTAACCCTGCTTAAAATTGTTCGCGACGGGCCTTCTCCATGCATCAATCCTATGCGACACTCCTCACATTCAAGAATACGTGTTCTCGGCAACTCACGTCGCACTTGAGCGTTATCCATATTTCCACAAACAGCCTTAACCGGGACTATTTTCTCTAATGTCTGGTAAACACCCAAATCACAAAAATCTCCAACGCAAATGATCATGTCAACCGTCTTAAACTCTTCAATCATTTGCTCGGGCAGCGGCTTGGAATGTGTATCCGAAACAACTCCTATTTTCATTCTAAATTCCTTACTGCATATCCCAAGCAAAAATCAGCCGAGGCACATGTCCAGGCTGCCCTCAAGGCAGCACACTAACGAACAAGGTATGGCTTATCATAAAGGTTTAATAATGTGTTTAATTCATTTTCGTTCCAAATCCACATCTTTTCTTGCAGGGCCTTTACACGTGTATTCTCATCCAAATCACTCATGGAAACCAAAACACAACGTTGTGGTTTTTGCTTCCATCTTTTTGCTTCAGCGAGAATCATATTAATATCATTCTCACAAACAGCATCTGTTTTCAAAACAATAAACCAGTCGCCATCAGAAGCTGTGGCTT
>JAGLHE010000275.1 GCA_023143685.1 Candidatus Omnitrophota bacterium | reverse complement strand
GATTTACATTGATACAACCCGAACATCTGACTTGCTTGCAGAATCAATTGCCAGAGAAATAGTGAGGAGAACTCAGATTATGAGGAAGGAAATGGATCTGAGAGTCGATGAATTTGTTGAGTTATGGATACAAGTTGAAGAAGAGGAAACACTTAATGCCCTTCGAGCCTTCACAGACTATGTTAAAACAGAAGTTAGAGCAAAGGAGATACAGTTAATCAACCCTGATAATACATTTAACACTCAAACATTCTACACTAAGATTTGGGAAATCGGAGAAGAGAATATCATTTTATCAATGAGGAGAGTATAGATTTTTTAATCGACTAAAAAAGGTGGAGTAAATGCCTTACCCATCTCTTCAAGTGATACGAAGACACCCATAGGTTTCTTTAACTTTTCTTTAAGGGCTTCAACATGAGTTGCGCCTATTAATGCAACAACCTCAAAGTCGTCAAGACCTTGTTTGAGGTATTGAACAATGACAAATATTAGTCTTGAGGCTAAGAGGAGATTTCTCTCAGAGAACAATACTTCCCAAAGAGTTGGAAACGTCTCCTTCATAATTGTAAGATCACCATTAAAGAGACGTAGAGCCTCGTCTTTCAATCCTTCTTCCCATAAAGTTAAACCATAAGCCTCAGTTTGAGCTATATAATTCTTCACACGCCTCCAAGAACTAGCTTCCTCCTGAGAAGCTCTTGTAAGTATTTGAGCTGCAATTTCTTCCTGAGTCAAGTCTAAAAGCCAAACATCAATTTTTGAGAAGTTAAAAGTGTCTACTGCAATCACAAATTCACATTTTTTACTGCAAGAATTCTTTAAAAGGCATGTATTACACAGATTTCTAAGGTATTCATATCTATATGGACATAGTTCTAAACATGTTGCTATTATGTTTGGAGAGTTTAAAGCTTCAACAACATCACTAAAACTTCTTTCGCTAAAATGGGCTGTTCCCACAAATTTTACAAACTTATTATAATTGAGATCATCCGGCATGAATTCCTTATTTATTTGGAAGTCTTGGCTTGTATTAGAACTTAGGAAACCTCTGAGAGAATTATTCATTACATTATTTGTTCCTTTCAAAAACCTCTGCATTCGAGGGATCATGCCTGTTCTGCGTTGATTTTCGTTGTCCGTCATCTCTAATTACAGCTTTTAGCTTTGATAAATAAAGCTTTTAAGGCTTGACTTTATAATCGTTTGGAAGTGAGAATTATGCCTGAACAAAAGGTTGACTATGAACTATGTGAAGGTGTAGGTATATGCGCCGAAGTTTGCCCTATGAAAGTTTATGACATGCAAGATGTTGATGGTGTACTTAAAGCAGTACCTGTAAGAAGTGAGGATTGTGTGGTCTGTAGAGTTTGTGAAGTTCAATGCCCCAATGGTGCAATTGAAATAATTGAGTGAAGCTGAATTTTGATATGTAATGTTTCTTTTAACTCTCAGTCAATTATCTAGCCAGCTCTAAATTGAGCTTTTAGAGTTTACTAAGCAAGTACTTCTTTTTACCTACTAAGTTTCGCTCAGAATTCAAGTCGAGACCCGGGAAACCTTGTCCAACATATTATGGCTTTATTAAAGCGACTGTAAACAAAAAAAAATGGGTCTTACTAAACCACAATTCTCAAAGGATGTGTCATTACTAGCAAAAGCCAAAATAAGCTATTGAGCGTGCTTAGTTTAACTATGTAAATAAAAAGTGATTA
>JAGLHE010000274.1 GCA_023143685.1 Candidatus Omnitrophota bacterium | reverse complement strand
GATGTTTATCATTTTCACGATCCGGAGCTTATACCTGTAGGGGTTGTTTTAAGATTGCTTGGGAACAAAGTTATATACGATGTTCATGAAGATGTCCCGGAGCAGATTATGTATAAGAAATGGATAAAGGGAACATGGCTCAAAAAGTGCGTTGCTTCTATAGTTCGTATAATCGAGAAAACTGGAACGCTGGCTTTTAACCGAATTATTGCTGCTACCCCGGATATTGCCAAGAAATTCAATTCTTCCAAGACTGTCTTAGTGAGAAATTTATCTATCGTAAGCCTGATTGACAATATTAAGCCGTCAGATATAAAAAAACAGGAATCCATAGTTATCTACGCAGGCGGACTGACACAAGTCAGAGGCATTAAGGAGTTGGTTATAGCGGTTGGATTGCTCAAAGGCAGGACAAAACTGTGGCTGCTCGGTCGCTGGGAGAGTACGGAATTTCAATGCGAATGTCAACAGTTGGAAGGATGGAAAGACGTAAACTTCGCAGGCGAGATCCCGTATGGGGAACATTATTCTTTAATCAAGCTTGCCGACATTGGAATGGTCAACTTTCTACCGGCCCCGAACCATGAAAGATCAGAACCAAATAAACTTTTCGAATATATGACGTGCCGACTGCCTATGGTTGTGTCTGATTTTGCGTATTGGCAGGAGATGTTTCAAGAATGTGCCGTCTTTGCGGATCCCTGTAGCCCGGAAGATATCGCTGATAAAATTATCTATCTTTTAGATAATCCCGACAAAGCAAAACAGTTAGGTGGCAGGGGAAGGAAATTGATCGACGAAAAATATAGCTGGGAAAATGAAAGTAAAATACTACTAAAGACCTATGAACAGCTCTGTACAAAATAGCCTGTCAATTATTTCAATTGCAATCCAGCATCAAATAGAAGAAAATTAATTTACTAGACAAACTTCCGTATACATTTCAGGGATAGATAATGAATATTTGGCTGATTCAGGTAGCAGAACCTTTGCCTATCACAACTGGTGCTCGTAAAATGAGAACAGCTTTTTTGACCGACAAACTCACTGACAGAGGGCACAATGTTTTGTGGTGGGCAAGTGCCTTTAGCCATCTTGAGAAAAAGTGGATTTTTAGAAAAGATACGGAACTAAATGTAAAAGAAAATCTTACAATAAAAACTCTGAAGGGTGTTGGGTACAGGAAAAATATTTCAATGTCTCGGTTTGTTGATCTTAGGATTATTGCGAAAAAATTCAAACGGTCAGCTCCTAAAATGCCAAAACCGGACATTATCATTACCTCAATGCCGCCTCACAATATAGCTTTTGAAGTAGTTATGTTTGCAAAAAAGAACAATATTCCGGTTTTAGTAGATATTAGGGATGAATGGCCGGATTTATTCCTTAATCATGTCCCGAAAAAACTCCAGATATTTGCTAAGATAGCGCTTTCCAGAGAGTTTTTTATGATTAAGAAAACAATGCAAATGGCGGATGGGTTAATTGCCGCAAACAATCCATTCTTCGAGTGGGGATTAAATTATGCTAAACGTAATAAAACTTGGAGAGACAGAGTTTTTTATTTGGGGTGTAAAGAAAACCATAACCCTGACAATAAATCAGATAGGATTTTTGGTTTAATAAACGATTTGAGCGAGAAATTTGTTGTTTTGTTCATGGGGACTTTTGGTTATTATCACAATCCATCTGTTTTGATAAAGTGTGCTTCTAAATTGATTGGGAGTGATGTTCGTTTTGTTTTGGCCGGTGCCGGGGAGTTTTTTGAAGAAATAAAAAATAAGGCATCCTCCCTGCCTAATGTGAAACTGCCGGGTTGGTTAAATCAGAATGAAATTACAACTTTGTTGCAGCATTGCCATGTTGGAGTTTGCCCTACTACACACATTACTGACCTTTTCCCTAATAAGGTGTTTACCTACCTTTCAGCGGGCCTTCCGGTTATTTCCGCATTTCAGGGGGAGCTAAAAGATATTATTAAAAAGGAACAGATTGGCTTTTATTTTCCACCTGACGATGCAGATACGCTCTCCCGTTGTATAGAAGAACTACATAAAAACTCTGTTCTCTACGAGAAGATGTCAAAAAATGCCGTTAAAATATTTACAGAAAGGTTCGATGCGAATATGATATATGAAGATTATTCCAAACACATAGAGAACATAGCAAACATGTCAAACAATAGTATTAATATAAAGTACGGAAACGAAAAATGATTTCATTTTATTTAAAGAAGGGCGCCAAGAAAATCCTTGGACGATTAGAAAAAGTACTCCCTCAGTCCACTTTCGATAAGTTCTACGCTTTTGCACTCCCCAAGTACAAATCACTTGTCAAAGGAACCTATCAAATCAAGGGTGCCGTCTATCTATTAACGGGTAACAAAGAAGGCCGCGAAATGGTAAAAAGAATTTCTCGGATCATGCCTTATACACTTGTTGGTGTCGGAGGACTGGAGGCAACATACAAGTTGGCAAAAATGTTGAATAATAAAGGAGTAGAAGGTAACTTTGTCGAACTTGGAGTAGCCAGGGGCGGGTGCGCCGCCTTGATGGCGAGTATTGCTTTTGAATCTGAAAATCCTGTACAAAGGCAGATGTGGCTGTTTGATTCTTTTGAGGGGATGCCCGACCCTACGGAAGATGATTACTGTTCAACTCAAAACCACACCACTGGCGACCACTTGAGGCCCCTTTCCAAGGGTTCATGTCTTGGCACATTTGACGAAGTACAAAGTCTCTTCTTCGATAAAAACACTTTCCCAAAAGATAAGGTTTTCTTTGTTAAAGGTTGGTTTCAGGATACGCTGCCAATAAGGGGGAAAGATGTAGACAAGATTGCAATCTTACGCATGGATGGCGATTGGTATGAGTCAACGAAATGTTGCCTGGAATATCTATATGATCAAGTTGTAGAGGGTGGAGCGGTAATTATTGACGATTATCAGAGTTTCTTCGGGTGCAAAAAGGCGGTAGATGAATATATAGCAACCCATAACCTGGATATAAAAATTTCCTTAGATGGGCGTGGTGGTTGCTATTTTA
>JAGLHE010000273.1 GCA_023143685.1 Candidatus Omnitrophota bacterium | reverse complement strand
GGAGCTTTGATTGTAGAGACAGAGGACGGCAGGAAAAGAGTTGTTGCTGGCGATGTGGCAATAGTTAAAAGAAAATTCCCTTGACACCAGCAACGTTATCGCATAACTTGTACGTATCCTTTATCGGGGCTCGTCCGCTCCGTATTCGTCCGCCAAAGCCTTTACCATAAACCAGCTCTCAAGAGGCGAAGGCGGACTCATACGGTTACCGAGCCATTCACCGAAAAATGTCCAAAAAGGCAAAATTTGGTGCGGTCAAATTTTGCCTTTTGCAGGAGAAAAACCTTTTCCTTTATTTTTTTCAGTCTAAGGCTGATCCTTGCCTGTCTGGCAGGTAGGTGCCTTTGGCGGAAAGTATCATCCCATATAGCTTAAGGTAACGCTTGGCTTGGATTTGGAGGGTGTATTGTTGTTCGTTATTGAAATATTTCTTTTCATTTTTATCTTTATCTGTTATCATTATTTTAACACAAATTTTAGTACAGTTTAAGGCGGGGGCGGATCAAACTCAAAACTTTCTTTAAAAGAGGCAACTTTATAGGTTTTTTTAATGAAAATATTTTGCATAGGCATGTTTAGAACGGGGACAACGAGCCTAGGTTATGCGCTTGAGACCCTGGGATATAAAACACTTCATGGGCCCTGGTGGTCAGATGGCATGCTAAAGGATCCATTTTATGAAAAACCACAAATGTGGCCGCCTTATTATAGTTTGATCAAAAGTACCATTAAAAACTACGAAGCTTTTGAAGATTATCCCTGGATGTATTTGTATGAAGAATGTGATAAGTGGTTTCCTGATGCGAAATTTATATTAACCATAAGAGACCCTGAAAGAGTAGTTGCCAGTACAATCAATCAATACGGATCAAGCGGGCGGCCCCTTTGGAAGATGCCTTCAAGAAATAAAATAATAAAAAGATACCTAACTCACTTTTATCGCGTAGTCAATTACTTCAGAAGCAAGAAAAATCTGTTAATTATGAATCTGGAAGCAGGTGATGGGTGGAATAAGCTCTGCCCTTTTCTTGATGTAAATGAGGTTAATTTAGAATTTCCGCATCGCAACAAAGGCAACTATGAAAGCCGGATACAAAATTAACCCGGTTCGCACTTCATTTATTTAATTTTTGAAAAGTCATGTCTAATAGATACTTTGCCCTCTCTTTTGAAGTATGATATTTCAGTAAATGCTTATAACCTTCGTTCGCTATCATTTTTCTTTCTTCCTCTCTGTTTAGATAATACAACAATCTATTCTTTAGCTGGGCCATACTATTATAGGGAATGAAATGCTTAAACTCTATAAATGGGTGGGGCATTCTTATCTGAATGGGTGGTGAAAAAAGCAGAGCTTTATTTGCCAGTATCTCCCAGAACCGTCCGGTATCAAAACCGCTGCCCGGATGCGATATGGAGATTTTGCTTTTTGCCAACACTTTGAAATATTCATCTTTTGATTTGTCATAAGATTCTGTTAGATAACGACCGGTGCTGACAGGCCCTACAACAGAATTGGGAACATTTAACTTTCTGATCAAGTCATTGATTTTATTTCTTTCGAGATGATGACTTTTAGAGATTAATGTACAGGATACATTAATGTCTTTTCCCATATTTTTTTTATTGTATCTAAAGTAAGTCCTCTCGGCGGCAAAAGGTAAAGGCAACATATTCCGTCTATATGTCAAATAGCGTTTTAATCCCCTGATGGGGGATAAGATATGTTCAGGACCAGCGCTTGGTTTTGCAATAGATTTTAAGGAAGGGAATTCCCTTTTGAAGCATATGTTAAAAGTATTAAATGCACTGGGGTCTTCTAAATGGCTGGGATCAGAACCGTCCACATAAACAGTTTTGTTTAGCAGGTTATTTTCTGCTAAGAATTTACGTCTATTTACATAGCCTGTATTCGAAAATAAAAGAATAATGTCGCAATCGCTGCAGTAGGGAAGCAAATCTTTAAGTGGAATGTATTCTTTTTCGGTGACATTGCTGACTCTTTCGCTGCAGTATAAACGGCAGCCTAGTTGCTTGAGGCCGTCGATTACTGTTGCGCATAAAAAATCATAATGCGGCGGCATCAAACAAACGATTTTTTTTATGCTAATCTGGGTCATTATTCTTATTGTCTTTTTTCACAATGGGTAAAACTTATCAAAATCAGTTTTATAAAACTGAAATATTTTTCTAAGAGTTTGCTTGGGTATCTCAATTGGCTTCTTATTATATCCTTTAGTTTTATGTGGAAACTTTTTAAAATCAATATTAAAATGATGTTTCCTACCTATATCTTTAAGAAAGTCAAAAAGATCTTTGTAGTTATTCTCATATTTAAAAATTATAGTATCCTCAAGTAAGAATTCAGTTTGAGGTCTAATATGATTATCGAAATAAATCGGGTTTTCCTTGTGTAATTTGAAAACTTTATCAACCCAATAACAAAAATCCTTTCTTGTTATCTTTTTATGCAGCTTTTCCTTGTTCCTACACTGCTGGAAATATTCTGATATAAGCTTATCGATAGGATTCCTGACAATAGTGAAATTGTAATCAAATTCGACGGATTCTTTGTTTAAAAATTCAATGATTTTCTCGCGATGCCGATGTTGAGGGCTAGGCTCTCTATTGATTATGTCATATGAGGAGACGAACCAATTAACGGAAAACGCGTTTTCTATTAAAAAATACATGACTGATGTCCCGCCTGTTTTGGGTATGTGAATAAAAAGAATTGTTTTGCCGTTCTTTGTAAATAATGGCACGTTTATTATCCGCCTATGTTATCGTTCCCGCCCAAAACAAACCTTCCTTGATGGAATCAGCTATTCCTTGAAAATGCCAGCGGCCGGAATGGTCCATTGTGCATATATGGAGAATTTTCATGTTATTTTCTTCCGGTTTTTACAATATTAACAATAAATAATTTTCCTGTTTTCTTCATACGCCTCCATATCTTTTTACAATAACAACAAAAATGAGGGTATTTATTCGCTCCTGTTAGTTCAAGTATTTCGCTGACAAATTCTTTGTTATTGTAAGTTTTTTCCTTAAAATGTATGATCTTAGGGTGATATGCCCTGCAATCTTTCTTCCACTTTTCCATGTTGTCATGTTCACAGTTATAAATTCTCTCTTCCAAAGGTAAAATTTCACAAATAGATTTATCTTTGTAAGTTTTTCTTACTAGATCAGTAAAAGCATGCTGTTCATATGCCGGCCAGTGAGGTTTTATTCCTTTACCCTGAAGTTTATATTTATTCGCCATCCTATCCCATTCTTCCATAAACGCGATAACTCGTTTATTTACATGAGCAAACCAAACTCCGCTTGTTATCGTGTCTGCCCGTTTTGAAAAAAACCTTGTGACAGCAAGATCGTAATTCCATTCAAAAACTTCACTAAAATCATCAATAACATAACAATCCATGTCTAAAAAAGCAATTTGTTTTGTATCATTATGCTGGAGATAATGCAAGGCGGCTGTAACTTTTCTCCCGACATTTACTATCCAATCATTGCCAGGTTCAAAGTATTTGATAATTTCTACTTTTTTAGAACCAAATTTTAAGTCAAAGTCAGTATATATAACTATTTTATCTGCCTTAGTTTTCAACCACGAGCCGATGGAAAACTTGAAAGCATCCAGATAGTTTTCAGAACAAAAGGTTAAAATGGTATAGCTCATTATTTTTTTTACTTAATTTTTTTATTACTTCTTTATATTTTTCTTCTACTTTTTCTCTGTTAGCTTTTATACATTCATCAGTACCCATACCACCATAAGCCGTAGAACCAAAATGATAAAACCAGGCATCGGATTGGCAGACAACCTTATAACCGGCTTGCCAAGTTCTAAAACACCAATCAGCATCATCCCAACCAAATGGCCAATAAACATTAAATCCTCCTAATTCATTCCACAACTTTCTAGTAGTCGTCATTCCACATCCAGCAACTATCGGACAAATATTTACGCCATTAGAAGAATTTGCTAATTTTTCTCCTCTCTCATAATGAGAATTACTTTGATTTCCTTCTGGCATCCATCGCCTCATAGAGTGATTGACTGTCTTGTTTAGCCGCAATGTCTTGCAACCAACTGTCCCTATTTTCTCTTCTTCAAAGGCCTTGACTATTTTTTCAAGCCAACCATCTTGCTCAAATAGAACATCGCTATTCTGGTATTGTATGTATTCTCCTTCTGAAACTTCTACGCCTGCATTAACTGATACAGTGGAATTCCCTGAATGTTTTAAATAAACAACTTTATCGTAAAGTTTTTTACTTAATTCGTAAACAACTCTCATGTCTTCAGTTGATTCATCATCGACTAATATAACTTCGTAACTAACCCCAGAGCTGGTGTTCTTTAAGCTGCGTAAGGCACTTAACAATACATTAGCATCGTTAAACACTGGAAAGATTAGAGATACTGTAGGTTTACTCATAACCTTATTATATTTCTTATTGCTTGACATTTCAACTCCAAATTCACCGGACGGATCAGT
>JAGLHE010000272.1 GCA_023143685.1 Candidatus Omnitrophota bacterium | reverse complement strand
TGTCTCCGATCTTTGTGATGATGTCAGCTGTGCTCTGGAGGCTGGAAGATATCTTTCCGCGGATTACATGTTGATCTCAAGCTTTGCCAGGTTAGGCTCCTATTATTATATCAGCTTCAAAATAGTAAACGTGACCACGACTCTCGTCGAGAGCACCTCCAGGGCAAAAACAGCTGATCTGGATAATATTGAAGACGCTATTTATTCCAGTATTTCAGAATTATTAAACGTAGAGGTTGGTGCACTTATAACAGAGGAAAGATCCACAATAGATCTGCGTGAAATGCTGAAAAACAAGCCGTCATTCAGCTATATCAAGAAAATCCCCATAGATGATAGAATTTTATTGTACGAAAGATCCCAGGAAATGCACAGGTTGTGGAATGGTGTAAATATCCTTGGAGCCGTCGCAATGATGGGAGGAGGGACACTTCTGGCCATAAGCCTTCTCAGTGACGAACCCCGGGCAGGGTTTACGGTTGCGGGAATCGGTGTGGCAGGAGCCGGTCTTACCCTTTCAATTCTGGGGATAATAAAATCCAGGCACTATTCCGGCTGGAGAAGTAAATTAGAGCCTTATTTGCCGGAAGAAGTAACAGATCAGTAAGAGGTTTTGAGAAATTACTTGAGGTTTTCCTACAATATCCTGAATTTCCCGGTTCCTGGTAATCATCGGCCGGATGCCTCATCCTTTTAACATCTCAACAAGTGCATCAGCACAGGCCTCCGCAAATTCAGGATCATTTATGTTGTTATTCATTTCTGTTAACGGTATATCTTCCCGGAGATTTTCTTTTAATGAGTTAAAAAGGGCCATGTCAGCCTCGGGCCACCAGAACTTTCCGCCGGGTGCGTCAATCATGCTTAAACCTTCAAGGGGCAAAAAAACAGCGGTATTGCCTGTACTTTTATTAAGTTTTTCCGCTATTATTTTGCCTAGAGCGTTATTTTCTTTAATATTTGTTCTCATAAGAGTCACGTTCGGGGTGTGCCTGTAAAACTTTCTACGCCTGAACTTTTCCGGGATACTTTCCGGTTTCCAGAAATTAACCATGTCAAGACATCCCGGCACGACTACCTGGGGGATTCCTTTTTTTGTGGCAGCCTCGAGCCTGTTTTTGCCTGCGGCAAGAACTCCTCCAACCAATTCATCGGCCCACTCTGTCGTTGTGATGTCAAGTACACCGGAGATATAGCCTGATTCAATAAGGCTTTCCATGATTTTACCGCTTGTACCCGAACATGGGAAGACAACAACTTCGTAACCGGCAGTTTCCAGTATTTTCCGTGCGTGTTCGACTGCCGGAGTTGTATTTCCAAACATAGTGGCAGCGATTGCCGGCCTGTCTTCCACCCTCCTGATCTTTATGTTAACCATACCGCATACGGCGCCCGCGGCCCTTAAAAAGACCTCGCGGCTTATCTTATTGATACCGGATATATCAACGATACTGGGGATCATAACAATATCTTTAAGGCCGACATAACCCGAAACATCCATGCCGGCGATTGTTGAAACCATGACCTTTGGGA
>JAGLHE010000271.1 GCA_023143685.1 Candidatus Omnitrophota bacterium | reverse complement strand
CAGCAATTAATCACCAGTTGTCCGACCGTGTGCCTCTTGACGGAGATTTCAGACAGGATGTTTGGACAAAGCTGGAGGATCATTTCGAAACAAAAGATGCTGAAAAAATAATGGATGAACTGGGTCTGGACATCCGTCGTTCCATGCTGGAGCCGAGCGCATCATTCGTTGAACAGGCCGTCCCTTCCCCACTGCAGATACCCGAGATTGGAATGGGAAGAGATAATCTGGTTATTTCGAGAGATGACGGTTCGATGGAAGATGAATATGGAATCTGCCGCATTCCGAATGACGCCGGCATGTATTGGCGCTACACATATCACCCTCTGGCAAAAGCCGGTATTGAAGAGATCAGAACATATCAATTTCCTGATCCCAACCTTCCCGAACGGTACGAGGGTATCCGATCCGATGTTGCTCAATGGGGTGAAGGATACTTCAAAGTGGCTGAACTATGGAATATTTTTAAGTCGTCATGGGAACTGAGAGGTTTTGACCAGTATATGATGGACCTATGCACAGAAACGCTGCTGGTGGAGACATTGGCCGACAGGTTCTTGAAGCATCGAATTGATCAATCCAAACACTTGGTGCACTGTGGCATTGATATGATTGTAATCATGGGTGATATTGCCATGCAGAACACCATGATGCTTTCTCCCAAAATGTGGCGTCAATATTTCAAACCGCGCTTAAAGACATGGATAGAAGAGGTACGGCAGGAGAGAAACATCTATTTTATGTTCCACAGCGACGGAAATATGGAAGCGGTCTTTGAGGATCTTATCGAGGTCGGATTCGATGTCGTCGATCCTATACAACCAGAAAGTATGGATACTGAAAAAATCAAGAGCCGGTATGGTGACCGGATTTGTTTGCACGGCACTATCTCTCTGCAGGAAACACTGCCTTTTGGCACACCGGATGATGTTGCAGACGAGGTGCGACACAGAATTTCCGTCTGCGGCCGCAGCGGTGGACTTATTCTTGCACCTTCAAATACTGTTCAGCCGGATGTGTCTGTAGAAAATATACTGACGCTTTATGAGACGGCGAGAAATTGCTCAATGCATGCTTATAAATAATTCAGGTTAACTTTTCTTGTAAAAATTGGTTTTGTGAGCAATAAATGTCATTATCCAGAGTAAGTTAAAACCCAATAACAATCCAAAAATCAGAATCTTCTTTTGATAAAAAATAGTACATAATACTATAAAAACAATTTTGGTTTTTGCAGCATTCCACGTCCATAATCTCATTATCAACCTAAATCTCTTATAATATTGTTTTCTTTCATCCTCATTAAAATATTTAACTTCTTTTTTCTTATAGGGAAAAGTTGGCGATAAAAACCTTTCTATTGCCAGGTTATAAATATAATAGCCACGTATGCTAATTTTTGCGATTATCCCTCTTTCTTTATACCTCAGTTCTGCATGTTTTTGACAAAAATCACCGAAACTAGTCACAGGTTCAAATATTCCCTTTTCCATGATATTCATAAATTGCATTCTAGAATAATCCCACCCAATGTTCTGGATAATAATCAGGACAAAAACAATGACTATAACAAATAAAGTTCCCTTGTTATAATTACTCTCTCTGTAAAGACTAAATGAAAGACCTATGAAAACGGATAGCCCAACTAAATAATCAACTATTCCCTCCAGTATCTTGCCAAATTCTGACTGCATATTCTTCAATCTCGCAAGAGGGCCATCTGTACAATCTATTAAAGAAGCAATAAAAAGAAAAAGTGCGCCAAAAAAATAATTTAAGTTCCCTCCGTAATAATAAAAAACACCTGATAAAATTCCAAAAATCAACCCAATAAAAGTCAACTGGTTGGCTGAAATTGGCGTATTTTTTAGAAACTTGGCGATAGGCCAGCCTAATGGCCTAAATATGTAAGTGTTTACTGCTTCATCGGCTTCTGCAAATAGATTGTTTTTTCCATAAATCGGATCTTTTATCATATTTTTTTATGCACTCCAATTATTAAGCTCTAATTATTATCAAAATGAATCTATGCAGTAAAGTAAAACTATTGGCTCTTTCCTAAACTGAGTAGATGAGTATAGTTCGGCACATATCCCTTGATTTTAAGCTCGTACATG
>JAGLHE010000270.1 GCA_023143685.1 Candidatus Omnitrophota bacterium | reverse complement strand
GATTTTATTTGGTTTGATTATTTATCGAAAAGAGACTGCTGAAATAGAAGCTCTTGTTGCTATGAGTGCATTCAGTGGTGGCTCAATGATTATTATTGGTTTGATTATTACCGGATTGGAAAGTAATAAAATAGCTTCAAAGTCTGGTCCGGAATGATTTTGACAATAATAATTTTATCAGGATTAATTATTGGTATTGTCGCTGGTGCAATTGCTTTGATAAAAAAACAAAGATCTACAATTAAAACATTGAGATCTGATCTTGTTGATGAACAGGAAAAATTAAGGCAGGAAGTTATTCGTTCTGGAGAAATTGAAAAACAGGTTACAAGTTTATTAGAGTTTAATAATAACGATTCTGCTATTGGAAAAGAGATGACAGAACATGCAAAAATATTACGGAGGGCTACAAGTAATGAGAAAGTTGAAGAAGAACTTAAAAAGGTTTCTACTACTATTCGTAATATCTATAAGTCTAATTAATTGTGTTTCTGTTCCTGAAATAATTTATAGAGATCCTGCATTAATTATTCCAAATGAAATCTCTCCTGCTGATTTAGATGACGTAGCACCGATAACTGCAAATGAATATAAATTGATGATCCAGGAATATCGATGGAAACTTCTTTATCATGAAATATTAAAAAATGCTAAAAAAATGTCTGAAGAAGATTATGATAAATATGTAATTGATATTAACAGTGTGATAGATTTAATTAATATTGAGATTAAAAAACTGGAAGAATTGCTGTTAATTGAATAAATAGGGTAAGTTGACAAACAGGTTAAGAGGTGCAATAATTTTAATTAATGGGACAATTAACGAAAGAAGACATAGAACTTATTCAAGAGAAAGCTTTACAAATAGATTGGGGCTCGATTGAGATAGAGTTTAAAAACGGTGAATGTCTTGCTATAGCAGGTAAAGATAGAGCTCTCACTAAAAAAGGCAAAGACATTTTATCGAAACGTAAAAAGTGATTATTAAAAAATAAAGGGGTAATTCCCTTTCATGTTATTTTGGTTAACCAAAGAGAAAAACTCAGACCGATAACAAAAACAGATTACTAATTGAAGTAGTCTTTTTCTGTTTTCGGTCTTTTTTTATGGAGGAAACAGTGGAGTTTACATGGGATTTCAATTGGAAAGATTATATAAATGAAGCATCTTTTCGTACGGATAAATCTGAAGTAGTTTCTACATCGAGAGTGAATTTTTCTGGTTTCATCGGAACGATGGATCAGAACACACACACATTACACAATGATCTTGAAAAATCAGAAAGACAGGATTTTGGAGAAGTAAAGTTTTCTCGGGATAATAATGGGAGACTTATAGGAAGGGCCGTAGTTACAACTATAGGTGTGTATCCATATATAAAAGAAGATGGTAAGGTTCAATGGGAATTAAGACATCCTGATGATGTGTATGATTTTGAATCTTTAAAAACACTTGAATTACTTCCGCTTACAAATGATCATCCAACTGAAAGAGTTACAAAAGATAATGTTAAGGATCTGCAGGTAGGACAGTTTGGCGAGTTTGTATTGGTAGATACCATGCACGGATTCATTACCAATAAAGTTGTTGTTGCTGAATCTGAAGCTGTTCAGGATGTTGAGAATGGGAAACGAGCTCTTTCAATGGGATATTCTACTGATGTTATTCCTGAAAGTGGTGTTTGGAATGGTATTCCTTATGATGCCAAACAAACCAACATTAGATACAATCACGGTTCTATTGTGAATAGAGGTAGAGCAGGTGATGATGCTGTTATGAAGTTTGATTCCTTCGATGGAATACAGACTGCTAAGAAACCACCCGTTATTAAAACGGATGATAACAAACAGGACACTACCGTAATAAATACGGATGTTAATACAGACGAGGGGGTCACTATGGGTGACAAAAATTTAAGAACTGTCAAACTTGATGGCGTTGATTACGAAGCAGAGCCGGCTGTAATTACTGCTTTGACTAAAGCCAATGAGAAATTGGACAGTATGAAAGATCTTCCTAAAACAATCGAAACTCTTAAAGCTGATTTGGCGAAAGCTGAAGGTGAAAGAGATTCTTTTAAAGAAAAACAGGATGCTCTTCAGAAGGAAGTTGATGGCAGTATCAAAACTGATCAGCTGGAAGGTTTATTCCAGAAGAGACAGAAACTTGATGAAGCTGTTTCTCTTGCAAAAATTGAAGATGCTGACAAATTGGATGTTAAATCCAAAATGGAAGCTGTTGTTCTTGCTGTTTCTCCGGATACAAAAGAAGTTCTTGATGCAAGAAAAGATTCAGAAACCTATATGGTTTATCTGGAATCTCGTTTCGACAGCGCAGTTGAAAGTTTGAAAAAAGATGAAACAGTTCTTGTAGACAATCTTTCACTCGGTACTGGTGGGGATAAAACTAAAAAGAAAACAGATTCCAAAGAAATCAAAACAGACGATGATGTTTGGAATCAGTTGGTTCATGCCAGTGATAAGAAGGCGGTGTAAATATGGCTCAGTATGGAGATATAGGCCAGCTTTCAGCTGGAAATAAATACGGTTCTCAGGGAACTGATATAACTGAACCTTATGTTGCAAAATCAA
>JAGLHE010000027.1 GCA_023143685.1 Candidatus Omnitrophota bacterium | reverse complement strand
CCATAAAATAGTTGCGAGCAAACAAAAGTATCAAGCGAGCTTATTTTGTAATTTGTGATTGTTATTATAAGTAAATAGTTAAATTTTTATTTTATCTGCAAGACATAATATGAGTTTGAGCATCCTCGACGGTAAAAATGAAAAATTTTTTTAAAAAAAACCTAAATAGTATTATGAAAAAAATTTTTATTTGTTATGATGAAAATGATAATGCAAGTGTTTCCGGAACAACAAGTTAGCCGGCTGTCTCTAAAATATGCCGGCGAGGAATAAAAATGGTTATGTGTTATGACACGAGATGAAATTTACGACCATCTAGCGCAAGTCTATCTTGGTAAAAAAAATAAAATCGAACAAGAGCAGCAAGAGCAGGACAGGAAAGAACATTTTCACGCGTGGCTCGTGATTAATGTTGTTATTACTGTCATAATTTTCGCGAGTTCTTTTTATGGCCTGACAGCTTTTTTGGCACAGCGGGGAGATACGCTGCAGAATCGGATCATTTATTCTTTAAATAAAGGTCCGATCCGCGTAAAGTATAACGTGGCATACCCTTATCCTCCGGTAGAAACTTTTTCATTGACAGTTCCTCAGGTTGATGCTGAAAAATATAAGAATTTGCATTTCTCTATTCGGGGAACGGAAGAAGGGACGCCTGGGATTATGCGTGTGGAATTGAAAAATCGACGCAATGAAGTCTCGTCGGTTTTTATTGAGGATGTCCGATTAGATTGGAAAAGTGTTGATGTCCCTCTGGAAGAATTTCAACAAATATCAGATTGGACAAATATTGAAACCGTTTCTTTTATTCTTGAATCCTGGAATGCCGAGAAGAAAAAAGGAATTGTTTTAATTGATGATGTCTGTTTTTCCAGTTGACAGGGAGGCATGTTGAGTCAGCTTGATATGTTCTTCCAGAAATCTTATATAATGTATTGGTGCGGGAAAAAGATGTGAGCGAAGCGAACTTTCTTGACATCTAACCGTAATAATCGCGGGATATTTAAACAGAGGAGATCTTAATGAGGATAATTTCCATTGCTAACCAAAAAGGGGGTTGTGGGAAAACAACCACCTCGATCAATTTAGCTGCAGCATTAAGCCAAAACGGGAAGAGAACATTGTTAATCGATTTGGATCCTCAAGCACACGCATCTTTGGGTTTAAATGTGGAGAGCCATGACAGCATTTATAATGTGATTTCAAGATTGACTCCACGCAAAATGGAAATTACCGATATTATCAAAAGAGCTGATAAAAGTTTTGACATTGTCCCGTCGAATATGTTGGTAGGGACATTAGAGCAGGAGTTGGCGGACGAGATTGGCAGGGAAACAAAGCTTTGTGAAATTCTTGACCAGATTAAAGATGTTTATGACTATATTCTTATTGATTGTCCTCCAAGCTTGGGGTTTTTGACGATCAATGCGCTTCGAGCCTCGCATGAAGTATGTATTCCTGTCGAAACGAGTCGTTTTTCGATGCAAGGGGTTGCGCACCTGATGGATATTGTTAATTTGATCAAAGATCGTTTGAATCATCATGTAGATTGTAAAATTTTAATTACGATGTTTGACTCCCGGTTGCGGCACTCTTTTTCAATGTTATCAAAGATTCGGGACGAATTTTCCAGCATCCTTTTTGATACGATTATTCATATTAATGTGAAGCTGAAAGAATCAGCTGTGATGGGGAAAACGGTTGTTAATTATGATAAGTATTGTCGAGGGGCAAAAGATTATTTTAGCATGGCTAAAGAAATTATTGCTCAAGAAGCACCTGTCCAGGCACCAGCTCCGGAGTTGAGGCCTATTTCACAAAAGATGCAAGATCTTATCCAGGAAGAAATTCAAAAATCGAAGATAATGAATTTCTATCTGAAAGATCCGGACGCGCGTTCCGTCTATGTGACAGGGAGCTTTAATGATTGGTCGTTAGATGAGAAATGCCGGATGCTTAAAGAAGCAGACGGCTGGAGTATTGATATTCCCCTGGAACCAGGGACGTATAAATATCAATTTATTGTTGATGGCCGTTGGCGTGAAGATCCGGATAATTCTCGTCAAGAAAGAAACTCATTCGGAGATATCAACTCCTTGCTAGAGGTAACTACAGATGCCTAAAGGGAGTACCCTTAATGACAAGAGAATTGTTGAGGGAAAAGTTTTTGCCATTCTGGCTTATCTTTCCATTTTGTGTATTATCCCGTTATTGTTCCAAAAGGAAAACGATTTTGTTTTGCGGCATAGCAAGCAAGGGCTAGTTATTTTTGTTGGGCAAGTTGGTGTTTTTATTCTTTCGATATTGCCTCTCTTTGGATGGTTTTTGAAGTTTGGAATGTTTGTTTTGCTCCTGTTGTCGTTTATCGGGATTATTGCGGTTTTAAAAGGAAAGCACATTGAACTCCCTGTCATATCACGCATTGCTGATCAAATAACATTGTAATAAAGGTGCGTCTGTTTTTTTGCCAAAAATCCGATGCCAATTTTTGAAGATATTATTGCTTCCATAAAAATTCTTTTAAAAGGGAAAAAGAGTTTCTCAAAGAAACGCAAATCATCCTCTAAAAGAAAGCGTGTTACTTTAAAGACGAAAAAGAAAGTTGTTAAGAAGAAGCAAATAAAAAAGCCTGTTAAGAAAGTTGTGCCGCGTAAAAAGTCTGTGACTTCCCGCCCAAAGAATTCTCTTAAAAAACCACCGGTAAAGGCAAAGAAGAAATTAAAGCAAAAAACAACAGTTCTTGCCTCAATCAAAGAAGCTGCCCAGGGTCCATTAGTCGGTGAGATCACACATTATTTTTCAAAGATTATGGTTTGTGTGGTGAAAGTTGAGAAGAAACCTGTAAAGGTCGGGGACACAGTGCGGATTCAGGGAAGCACAACAAGGTTTACACAGAAAATTCAGTCTCTGCAGGTAGAAAGCCAGGATGTGCGTATTGCTAGAAAAGGACAGCTTGTCGGCCTTAAGGTGAACAAAGCTGTTCGGGCAGGGGATAAGGTGTATTTGGTAGTATAGATCAGGTGTTTGGATTTCGATAAAACAAATTGGTGCTGAGGAGAAAAATATGCCAGAGAAATCAAAAATGACTCAGGAAGAAAATTTTTTAACCCGTCGGTACCTCATATGGTGTTACAAGACGACGAAGGAAGAACTGGACCGTATAGATAGATATTTTACACAGCTTCATGTTGACGAGAAGGTTTTAAGTTCTATTTTAAAGAGCCGTGCGCCGGCGGATAAGGAGGTTGCGGACCAGTGCCTTCGCAAAATTAGTGGGTTTAAAAAATATATAAAGAATAAGAAAAATAAGGTTGTGGCCAGGAAGTTTGTAGATAAGCGAAAGAAGACATTGCAGCCTGATTATTGGTATTTAAAAACACGCCTGAATGCTATTGAAAAAGTCATTAAAGAGTTGTTTGGCGCAAAAGAACTTAAAGTCATTCAAGGTTTATACGAAGAGACCATGACTCGTCGGATACTGGAAGCCCGTGAACATTAACTCGGAAAATGCATTTTCCGGATTAATGAAAATTTCAGATGTGATCTTGCTGGCAGTTGAATTTTTGTTTTGCGTAAGAAGTTTCGGGGTAGTTACTATTTAGGATATTCATCACTACTGTAAGACTGCAGGCGTTGTTGTTGGAGTTTCTGCTGGTGCTTTTCAAGTTCTTGTTGTTGCTGTTTTCTGGCATTTTGTACCTCTTGAGATTGTTCCGTCCCGGAAAACAAAGATTCTAAAGTTTGCCCTGCTGTTTTTTCTTGATCGGTCGGGGGAGGCTCTTTTTTTTGCGCAAAGAATTTACAGCTTGTTGTCGGCAGGATGAGCAAAAAAATTAATATGACTTTGATTTTAAGAGCACGGGTCATCGCTTTAACGGTTTTCACGTATATGTGTTCGACGCTGGTCCATGAGGCGTTCTTGGCGTCTTTTTAAATCTTCTATTTTCTTGCGCTGTTCGTCCATCTGCTTTTTTGTTTCAGCAATTTTAGGGGTTTCTTTTTGTTGGGTTTTCATGGTTTTGCCAATCATGTGGATATAGCTAAAGTACAGCCCGGCTACCCATAAAAGCGCAACAATAATAAAAGCGAATGTTTTCATATTGTTAGTATAATAGAAAAAAAACTTCTATTCAACGATAAGTATGATATTATTACAAAAGTGAATTTATTAATTAATGCTTTATTCAGGAGGGGGTTATGAAGGCTTATAATGACATCAAGAAAGAGTGGCCAAAAATAAAGAAACAGCTCGCAGCGGTTAGTAAGGAGGCCCTGGATTTGCTTAAAAAAGGGGAGAAGGAGCTGGTCCGTGTTTCGCATCAGGGAAAGTTGCATATGGATGCCACTGCTTTAAATCTTAAGAAGGAGCATTTGTTTCATCTTATTGGGAAAGAATATGTTAAGGCCGGAGTACCTGCAGAGCCGAACCAGAAATTGAAGAAGTTTATTCAGGATGAGGAAAAGATTGAAAAGGAATTAAAGGCCTTGAAAATAAAGATTAAAGAGGCAGGAACAGCAAAGAAAAAAGAAGCTGTTAAAAAGGTACCTGTAAAGAAAGTTGCCAAAAAAAAGGCTTAAATTTTTTTTTGGGTTCCATTTTATAGCTTGACTAATATAGAACCGGATAGTATAATACCGCACATTTTCAGGAAAAGTTATTATTAATTAAATAAGGAGGAGTTAGTAAAGTGGTGCTAGTTAAGGAAAAAAAGAGCGAGGTTATCGATAATTTTAAGATTCATGCAAAAGATACAGGATCAGCTGTTGTACAAATTGCTTTGATTTCAGAGAAGATTGCGTATCTTTCGGAGCATTTGAAAACTCACCGCAAGGATTTTCATTCTCGACGAGGTCTTTTGATAATGATCGGTAAGAGAAGACGTCTTTTGGCCTACCTTCAAAAAAAGGATTCCCAGAAGTACGAAGAAACTATTAAAAAACTTAAATTACGTAAGTGAGGGTAGTGTATGAAGTTAGGGCGTATTGAAATTCCCTTCGGGGCCCAGAATTTAATTATTGAGAGTGGAAAATTGGCTAAGCAAGCCAATGGGGCGGTAACGGTAACGTATGGCGGGACGGTTGTTTT
>JAGLHE010000269.1 GCA_023143685.1 Candidatus Omnitrophota bacterium | reverse complement strand
TATCTTTCCAATTCCACCATTTCAACAGTTCTGGATCATGTTCATTATTTGAAGCCCAATAAATTGCACATCGGAAAACATATAACATACACCGGTCAACCCGACAAGCTTTGTAGCTGCAAAGCTTCTCGTAAAGTTGTTCCGGATCAGCTCCTTTCAGATCGTCACAAGAGTTAATACCAATCGCAACCATATCTTGCGCGATTACCTTGCCAACGCCAGGAATCTGCTGTAAGTTTTTCAAAGAAATATCCACCATAAGAACAAATGAGCCCTCTGAATAACTTACAATTTAACCGTTACGTATGGCATAATCCACCGGCAAACGCTTTTTTTGCCGCAGGCGAACAGCTTTTCAGAACCCCCAAATTTATATATCGCCAGCGAATCCCAAAATATATCCATTACAGTCACGGAAGTAGAATTCACGCTTACCGTAGAATTTCGTTTCAATATCTTTCACGACAATAACCTTATCTTTTAGTTCATCATAAACTTTTTTTACGTCTTCAACTTCAATATACAATACTGTTGAAGAACCTACATTAGTACCCTCGAGCTGGGATATTTCTTCAGTTAGACTCTTTTCTGTTTGGAACATCAACTCTACATTTCCAGATTTCACAATTGCAAATGCTAGAAGCTGATTTTCTTGTCTCTCAACAACAATATCCTGAGTACCCTCAATTACACCTATTACCAGATCAAACCCTAGAATGTTGCAGTAAAAATCTAAAGTGAGATTTATATCTTTAACCATCATATTGGGAGTTATCTTTTTATGCATTTTTTGTTTTCCTTTTTAAAAATCCGAGCAATCCGCGGTTAATATCTTTTGTTTACCTTTAACCCTCCAACCACAAATCCTGTGATCCTGTCAAAAAATTCTTTTGTTTTTAAACCTTCGTGTCCTCCGTGTCCTTCGTGGTGCAATCATTCTTTCACGACTTACGACTTTCTATGTCTATAAAAACTCTGCAAAAAAACGGGTCTTGGCGCTGCCAAAAAAACGTAGATTGCAAAAAATTGCAGAAAAAATGCAGCAAAAATACCGTTGTGCGCGACCGTGCATAACGCCACAACCAGATAGGGCATGTCGGCTGAGGCTCCCTTAATAATTGGATATTCTTTGCAGAGCCCTGGTACGTTGCGATTAAAAAAACAACCTCCGGCCCCAATAAAAAATAGACGATCGCAAATTGAAAATTCTAATCAGCGTCCCAGAAGTTCTTGTTATTACTGGAGTTAATGTTTGAGCCCGGCATCCAGACGTCGTCGGGATCTTCTTCTTCGTCCCAGCTTATGGCATCAACGGCACGCATCGCTTTTGCCTCCAGATCGGCATCGAACAAAAAATCATCGCTGATCTTTTTAGCAACATCCGGCGGTTGCGCATCAGCCGTAACTTCTTTGCCGAAAACACTTTCCGGCAGTTTGCCAGCATCGCTTTTCTCATCAACAGACACGATACGATTCTTAGCATCTGTTACATTGCTGTCATCAGTAATGGATACATCGCGTTTTTCAGCGGCAGGTACGTCACGTATTTCAGCGATGGGTATGTTAGGAACACTTGCTGTAACTTCTTTACTGGAAGGACTTTCCAGCAGTTCGTCGACTATGCTTTGTGATGTTTCCGG
>JAGLHE010000268.1 GCA_023143685.1 Candidatus Omnitrophota bacterium | reverse complement strand
CATCAAATCCCGCCAACACTCCAAACTTTTCAGTCGCTTCTCCCTCTCAAACTCAAGCACATTCGCCTCAATCTTAGCCCGTGCCTCATCAACATCCCTGGTCAAGTCCCCCGGATAACAATCCCTAATATTCTCAAGACTCATCAACTCAGTATATTGCCGGCAAATCTCACCATCAATTATTTTGAACTGATGAGAATTCAAATCTTCACGCCGTTTAATCCCTTCCAATAATGAACTAACTGATGCTTTCAAAGTTTTAGCCTTATCAGAAAACATACCCTCAAAAAAATAACTTTTTTTCTTGGGCTTTGCTCCTGAAACAATCGCCTCTAAAGATTTTCTTAAATCCTTATGGGCAAATGGGACCGCTGTTTTTCCGGGGTTGTTTGAAGAGGTGGGAACTACATTTGGATATATTGCTGGGGATAAATTTTTGCCTTCCATTTTATTATTATGGAGTGCAAGAGATTTTAAGGGTTGTATCAGGATTTGAAGCAACATCAATTATAATTCCGGGAAAAATAATTGTCGTTGATAAAGATTGGGGGAGGCTTTGCCGGTAATTGTAATTATTGATAAGTTTCATAATGCCCTGCTGGCTTGGGAATAAAATCTGGCACTATTGTAGCTGGGGGCATTGTCAGTAACCATTATTCATAACGCACTCTAATCTGATAGTGTTGAGCTGGTTTTATCGATGTGACGGTATAAAAGTGAACAGATTGGCGTGGAATAACAAAAAATTTCCAGTTGGTTTCATCCCCGGTAGGATATTTGTCCTCATCAAAAAACACAGTCTGAACCTGTACGGTTAGCGGATTGCTTCTGTTATTTTTAAGTTCTGCCGAAACGGTAATATTATGATCTTTTGTCACGGTTTCAACACGGGTTCGACCAGCTTCAATTTGGGCACCATCGATATAGCTAAAAGGACGCCAGTCATGACTTTTGTTATCCATTATCAGTACAGTATCATACATATAAATATTGGAATTTTTTGAGAGCTTTTTTGTTTTCCATGGACCAGCACATCCGGTCACAAATACCGACAAGATTATAATTCCAATTAGTGTATATTTCTTCATTGCACGGCTCCTTTGGTTTTAACTTTTAGATCGAACATAAATAACTGTTTTCTTATTCGGTTCAATATTGACTGTTCTTGTTTGAGTCATCTGCGGCATTTCAGAGCCGAACAGATCACAAAAGCGCACTGTAATCTGGTATTCGCCTTCGGGTAATTTTTCTGACACTGCATGAATTTCACCCGGAAGAGTAAGCCACGCTCTGATATCCGCTTCCGTGTTAATGGCACCGTCGAGTACATAATGCATTCCCAAAGCAAGCAACGGATTTAATCCGAGCACGGTGGCAATATCAGCGGTATCTTTAAAATTCGCCTTGTTTCCGAGAATGGAATCCATTTTTCGCCCGCCCCTGGTCGATGCCTGAAAATAAATATCTGCAAGACGAGTACTCTGTCTATCGGCTGAATCTCCTAGAGTTACTTGAACCCCTTTTCCTAAATATGATGATTTTTGTATTTTACAGATAGTGCCGTGCCCTTCGCTGCTATATTTATATGGTCCCTGTCCAAGATCAAGAATGATTAGCAAGTTGTCGCTGTAATGCAGAACTGAAATGCCTTTCTCCTTCTCATTTATAAATCGTTCATAATCCCGAATTGGAGCTTGGCTTAATTTCAACGAAACGGCATCTATAATTTTTTTACGCCAAAAAATTACATCTTTTGTGTCAATTCCATTTTCTACAACCAAAGTTTCTTTTGTTATTTTAGCCCAATATTCTTCAATGGATTCACCGGGTTCATAGTCGAGTATAAAGATGTCATTAAAAACAGATTCCGCAGCAATCATAAATTCCAAGCTACTTCTGTTTTGTTGACCAAGTATTTTGACATTACTGGAAACAATATCTGTCAACACATTATGCATAAACCGTTTGGGATAAACCGTTCTGACTTCTTGCATAGATTCTTCTGCCCGCTTATTTTCTCCAAGAGCATTATAGCAGTGCGCCATCAAAAAAAAGACAATCGGAATATCAGAATTATAATTTTGAGTTTTGCCGCCGGCATCTGCTAGCAAGGCGGTTTTAAATGATGCCAACGCATTTTCATAATCGCCGGTAAGCAGGTCTGTTATACCTAAATAATATGAAGCAAGCGTTCGTTCGTAAGGTGCTCCTAGAAACTTTTTAGAATCCTCACGTCCGATAACCGCTTTCGTCTCGTCTCGCTGTTCAAACGCCCAGATAATGTCATTAGCTTTTTCAAAAAATGATTTTGCCTGGGAAGCATTGCCGGAACATAGAGCTGCACTTCCAGCTCTTAAATAACAAAGAGCCGCATTCTCAGGAACATTCTGCGCTTCTCGCATGCTGTCGGCGATAACTGCCGCATATTCTCTGTCATAAAACCTTTCCGAGAGTGTTTTTGTACGGATTTTTGACGTGGTTACACAGCCGTTCAAAAACACAGCGAAAATTAAAACCAGAAAAAAAGGGAATTGTTTTTGCATTTGTTTTTGCATTATTGATATATCACTCCTAAAATACCCTCTTTTTTTGTTTCATACGATTTAGATAAAACAATGTCAGAAGATTGCTTATCGATAAGCTGAAATGAATACACCACCCAGTCGGAAATACCGGCAGATGAAGATTTCGAGATCGAATGCAACTCTCCTTTCAGATAATAATTCACACCGTCAAGCCGTTTTTCAAAATCACCTTCTTTTTCCCCCGGCAATTCAGAAGAAAAGCGATCAAGAAACTTCACTTTATCGCCCGCATTCTCAATCATAATATCGCGTATAATCACAGTGAAAATTTCAGTATCAATACGGAAACGAGTACGGTTCCGTACAGGAAGAATTAGTATGCGAGGTGGAGTTTGTTTATTCTGCACCGCAGGTGAAACCACAATAGCCCGCGCCATCTGCTGTGCGACAGTGCGCACGTCTGGAGAATTAATTCCTGTTCCGCCCAAAGAATCTTCCTGATCCGGATGC
>JAGLHE010000267.1 GCA_023143685.1 Candidatus Omnitrophota bacterium | reverse complement strand
CTCTATAAATTTAATAGCCATAACGGCTCTTGCACCGCAGAAAATTATTTTTTAAGTTTAGGAGAGAATGGAAAATGGATTTCTTTCTGCGCATCATTATTGAAAAATGAGTCCGGAGAGGTTGTTGGGGCCATAGAACTGCTGCAAGATATTACCCAACGCAAGCTTAATGAAGAAACATTGCGGGAGAGTGAAGAAGAATTAAAAATTATTTTCCAAAACTCAGGAGACGCGATCGGTTTGTTTGATATTAATTATGATGTCTCCCGCATTAACCCTGCGATGGAAAAACTCACGAAACGCACCCAAGAAAACATTGTCGGGAAAAAATGTTATGATGTACTTCCCGGGCATGACTGCAATACTGATAAATGCCCACTAAAACGCATCCGGGATGGTGAAGAATATATTCAATCCGAAACCATTAAACATACCAATGACAACCGGGAAGTCCCTATTGAATGCGTTGCCCAACCCATAAAATACAAAAATATCCCCATCGGGATGATCGCGTCTTATCGCGATATTTCTGAACGCAAGGAGACGGAGAAAAAAATAAAAACGATGGCTATGGAAGTGCAGGTAATGAACGAGAGCTTAGAGCAAAGAGTTGTCGAAAGAACAGCTGAAGCGATGCAAGAAAAACAAAGAGCAGAGGAAGCGAACCAGGCCAAAAGCATGTTTTTGGCGAATATGAGTCATGAACTTCGAACACCTTTGCATGGAATTATCAATTTTGCCGATTTTGGTATTGAGAAGCACGAAAAAGCTTCACCCGAAAAAATACTCAAGTATTTCGTAAGAATAAAAAGAAGTGGGCACAACTTATTAAATCTTCTTAATGACCTTCTTGATTTGTCCAAACTTGAATCGGGAAAAATGGAATTTGATTTTGTGGAAGCCGACATTTGGACGCTTATCGTGCAGACCATGGATGAATTTAACGCCACCGCGTCTATTAAAAATATAACTATAAATTGTGTTCCTCCGGCCAACACCCCTGTCCTTCGTCTCGACGGAGGAAAAATCTTGCAGGTCGTACGCAACCTCATGAGCAACGCGATCAAATTTTCAAAAGACGGCGGTGTTATCAAAATCACCGGGGATGAAGATGAGGAATACATCAAGATAAGTGTTGAGGACTCCGGGATAGGTATCCCAAAGGACGAAATGAAAGATATTTTTGATGAATTTATTCAATCAAGCAAGACCCGCAGTGGTGCCGGAGGGACAGGGTTAGGCCTTTCTATCTCCAGAAAAATTGTTGACGCACATAAAGGGTCGATTTGGGCGGAAAACAATCCAAATGCGGGTGCGATATTTCACTTTACCATAGCAAAACACCTGCAGCCGAAAAAGAAGATCGGTGAGTTGCTTGTGGAAGATGGATTGATTTCCAAAGAGGACTTGGCAAAAATATTAAAAAAACAAAAAAGTATTGAAGAGCAAAAAACCTGACTAAACTTTCTGAATTCAAAATTTGAACCCGGCTATGCCTACAAAAAACACAATTCTTCTTGTTGATGATGATCCGGTAACACGGAAATTAATCATAAGACTCTTGCAAGATGAGGGGCAATTAAAAACCCTTGATTCAGGGGAAGAATGTGTGGAAAAAGCGCCTGAGATGAAACCGGATATTATTCTGCTTGACGTATTTATGCCTGGCATTGATGGTTATGAAACATGCAAACGCCTCCGAAAAATCCCTGCCCTGGCGCACACAAAAATCATTATGATTTCCGTTAAATCAAAACCCGA
>JAGLHE010000266.1 GCA_023143685.1 Candidatus Omnitrophota bacterium | reverse complement strand
TATCAATCCGGTGCTGACGATTATATTGCAAAACCATTGCGTAATGATGAATTAAAAGCTAAAATACGAATTAACTTAAAGTTAAAAGCCCTTGGATTGGAGAATGACCAAAAAATTGATCTGCTTTCTGATTTGGCAAAGCAAATACAAAGCCTTTATGAAAACATCCGGGATTTTGACAGGGCCGTCCGGGAAAATTCTTCATTATGCAAACAAGAAGGCAACAATATTAAAAATCTAACTCAAGCAGGAGAAAAACTTGCAAAATTAACAGAGGACCAGAGGAGCCTTTCGATGAAACAACGAGTTTTGATAGTCGATGACGATGAACAGAATCGCGCAATCCTTTTAGAAATTCTTGAAAATAAATATGATATCGCCGAGGCCTGCTGCGGGGAGGAAGCATTATCCATGTACGCAGAGTTCAAACCCGACCTCATTCTTCTCGATATCATGATGCCGGGGGTCGACGGACGAGAGGTTCTCCGGACAATAAGGGAAACTGAAGAAAAAAACAGGATTTATGCCGGGCTGGGGGTTCCAATCATCATGTTAACCGCCCATCAAGATCCGTGGTTCAAATCTTTTGGAGAAGGTTGTGACGATTATATTGTAAAACCTTTCGCGGCAAAACAATTACTGGAAAAAGTTGAAAGCGTGTTTAAACAATCCAAATATAAAAACCGCCATGACAACACCTAAAACTAAAATTCTTATTGTTGATGACAATATCGATAATATCGATGTCCTTGAAGAACTTTTAGAGGATGATTATTTTCTCGGGATAGCGCAGTCCGGAGAAGAATGCCTGGAAAAAGCACATGAATTTAAGGAAGATATAATTTTGCTTGATGTCATGATGCCCGGTATAGACGGGCATACCGTCTGCCAACAGCTTCGAGAGAACCCTGATTTTCTATCCACAAAGATTCTTATGATTTCGGCCAAAGCCCGGTCAGAAGAAATTCTTAAAGGCTACACTTCTGGTGCCGACGATTACATCGTCAAACCATTTGAAAAAAATGAAGTCCGGGCAAAAATTGATGTTTATTCCAAAATAGTTAATGTTGAGAAATCCAATAAGGAAAAAATAGAAATACTAACTCAACTTGCTCAAAATCTTCAAGACCCCCTCCAGGAAATTAAAACATATGCCCAAAACCTTCAAGAAAACACTTCGCTCGAAGGCACTCATAAAGAATATTTAACGCACATTATTGAAAAAGCCAACCTCCTCGAAAATTTAGCTAAAGAAATCCACTAATTTATACATTTTCCTGTGACTCCCAGGCACTGCGAAATCAATTCACTTTTTTGTAGAAATCGTATTTATCAACTTCCAAACTTCCCTGTCCCGGCCCTTGCCATCCGAAAAGTCTTTTGCTATGATATCTCATATTTGATTTTTTTCTTAAGACTTACAGCTGACATCTTACAGCTAATATGGGCCGGTAGCTCAGTTTGGGAGAGCGCATGGTTCGCAATCTGGACAGGCTCAAAAACCCAACCAATTCAAACAACTAAAGATACGTCCTCACCCGTCGAGAGTGAGGATTTTTTATTAGATGGCAAAGTATATTGAAGGATACCAAAGTATATTGATTTAGTCCCCAGATGGTTCCCAAGATTTTCCCAGATACCCCCCCACCCCCTAGCTTATATAATAGGTCGTTCTCAGAAAAAATTTCAAATTTCAAACAGTGTGAATTAAAGTCACTAGTGCAA
>JAGLHE010000265.1 GCA_023143685.1 Candidatus Omnitrophota bacterium | reverse complement strand
GAGTTGATAAGATTGAAAGAAATTAAAACTGTGCAAAAACGGTTGTTTGCCGATATAGAAGTTATGCGTAATACAGACAACCTTATCCCGGAAGGGCAAGAAAAGTCACAGTAGCCCCGGGCAGAAACGGGAAAGTAATGGAAGAACGTCGAAAACTGATCCTGAATCAAGAAACTGAAGAAGATACAATTGTTAGCCTTTCTTTACGGCCTGCCAAATTAGATGAATTTGTTGGACAAAAAGACCTCCTTGAGAATTTAAGGGTTTCCATCCAGGCTGCCAAGCAGCGACAGGAACCTTTGGAGCATATGTTGTTTTCCGGCCCGCCAGGGTTAGGGAAAACCTCCCTTTCCTACATCATAGCCCATGAGATGGGCGCTCATATTACTATTACCTCGGGTCCGGCGATTGACCGGGCAGGGGATCTGATCGGCATTCTCACAAATCTGGAACAGGGGGATGTGCTTTTTATTGACGAGATTCATCGCCTTTCAAAGGTGGTTGAAGAGTTTTTGTATCCGGCGATGGAGAATTTCAAGTTGGATTTTATTGTAGATAAAGGGCCTCATGCGCGAACGATCAATTTCAATTTAAAGCCGTTTACGATTATTGGTGCCACCACGCGAAGCGGGTTGTTGGCTTCTCCGTTGCGAGGCCGTTTCGGGATTTTTCATCATCTGGATTTTTATTCATCAGAGGATTTAAAAGAGATTATTCATCGTTCGGCTATAAAGCTAAAAGTTAACATTACGGATGACGCAGCCAAAGCCATCGCGCAGCGTTCCCGCGGAACACCAAGAATTGCCAACCGCCTTTTGCGCCGGGTGCGGGATTATGCGCAGGTTAAAACCACGCATGGTAATATTGAAAATGATGTGGTTGATCAGGCGATGAAGACATTAGGTGTCGATGCGGTAGGGTTGGATGATCTTGACCGGCGTCTTTTGGGAGTGATCGCCAGGCAGTATAAGGGGGGCCCGGTCGGGATTGATGCATTAGCCGCGACATTAAACGAAGAGGTTGATACTTTAGTTGATGTGATCGAACCGTATCTTTTGAAAATCGGTTTCTTGAAAAGAACATCGCGTGGGAGGGAACTCTCACAAACGGCTGTTAAACATATTAACGGCGAAATTCTCTGCCCGGACGCACTTCAACAAGATTTTCTTCAGTAGCAAATCCTTAGCTTATGGACTTTAAAATGCAAGAGATAGCAAAGATGTTGTTATCGGTTGGGGTCGTGTGTATTTTGGCGGCTGGGGTGCTTATGGTGTTGAGTAAAATCCCGGGTATCGGTAAATTGCCAGGGGACATTATCATTAAGAAGGAGAATTTCACATTTTATTTCCCGATCGCGACGTGTGTTTTGTTAAGTTTTTTGGTGAGTTTGATTTTGTTTTTGATAAATAAACGGTAGTGGAGTGAGAGATCCAAAGGATGATGAATATAAGGAATAAGACAATGAATGAAGAATTAAAACAAATTAATGGTGGCAAAGTTATCCTGTATAAAAGCGGGCTTGAAGTCCAGTTCAAGGAAGAAACTGTCTGGCTTAGCATTAATCAAATTTCTGATCTATTTGGACGTGATAAATCAGTCATTTCTAGACACTTGCGTAACATTTTCAAAGATAAAGAGTTGAGCAAGAATTCAACTGTTGCATTTTTTGCAACAGTTCAAAATGAAGGTGGTCGAAAAGTTGAACGAAACATCGAATATTTCAACTTAGACGTTATTATTTCTGTCGGTTATCGAGTTAATTCAAAACGAGGTACCCTGTTCCGTATTTGGGCTACAAAGGTATTAAAACAGCACCTTATTGAAGGGTATACGATTAATGAAAAACGACTCAAAAAACAGGAGCAAAAGTATCTAGAGCTCAAGAATGCCGTTACTTTGATTGGAAATGTTGTCCACATAAAAGGTCTTTCTGCAGAAGCAAAGGGATTGGCGCAAATTATTTCTGAATACACCCGCGCGCTTGATATTTTAGATGATTTTGACAAAAACTTTCAAAAACTACTGACGTAAAAAGTGATATAGCTTATGGAAAACAAAACAGATAAAAAAGAAAGTGTTTCTCCGGACCTATGGCTGACCGCAACGCCCTCTATGGTATGATACTTTTGGACCTAGTAAATGCTTTAAATGAATGATCAGCAGATGGTTATGGAGTTTTTGGGGATAAAAACGAAAAAGTAATTTTATAATAAAACTTGCAACTTAGTAACATATATGTTACCTTATGATTAGG
>JAGLHE010000264.1 GCA_023143685.1 Candidatus Omnitrophota bacterium | reverse complement strand
TTTCACGTCCGACGGGCAAAAAAGATGACAAAACCGCATAAATTTCATCGGCAAATTTCTCCCGCCATAAATCCAGAACCAATTGACGCGTTAATTCCACGGCATCAAGATTAGCCGCAACTTCCGTGACTCTCTGGTCGAGTGGCTGAGAAAAAATCTCCGACAGGGAACCGGAAGGGTCAGTCGAAATCAGCAGGGTTTTACCCGATTGTGCATAGTGCAAAGCGGTCGCAACCGACATTGTCGTTTTCCCGACTCCGCCTTTTCCGGTAAACATCTCGATTTTTGTCATTTTTTATACCTCCAAAAGCAAAAAAAAGGTCTCGGAAAAAACCGAAACCTTTTTTTCAAAGCACCAACTACAAAGATAAAATAAGCAAACTGATTATTCCGACATTAACAAATTAAAGCTCTCTTTTAAATAGGCATAGCCCGTCCACATTGTGTAGAGAAATGCTATCCAAAGAAAAAAGATGCCCACGGAATGAGCATCAGCACCCAAAAAAGGGTAATGAATAATCAAAGCTACAACCGCCACGATCTGAAAAATTGTTTTGTACTTTGCCATGGCGCTGGCGGCAATAACTACCCCCTTCTCAGCTGCTATCGCCCGCAAACCGGTAATTGCCGTCTCCCGACAAAGTATCAAACATACAATCCATGCCGGAGCCCGCTGCAAATGAACCAGCATAACCAAAGTCGACAACAATAAAATCTTATCCGCCAGAGGATCAAGCAGTTTACCAAGAGTCGATTCAAAATGATATTTTCTGGCGAGATAGCCATCAAGCCCATCGGTAATTGCAGCCACAACCACCAGGAGAGCTGTAAACAGATTCAACCAGCGACTGTCAAAATAGAGTAGTATTATAATCAGGGGAACAATGAGGATACGACTACAGGTCAAAAGGTTCGGCAGATTGGATGGTTCACTCAATACCGACCTGAGCCTGGACAGAGAAGGAGAAATAAAATTCTTGCTCAAATCCGAGAACTTATTATTCAGAGCCATTTTGGTTAATCCGTTCTTTAAGGTCTTTGCCAACTTTAAAAAATGGTAGCCGTTTCTCACCGACCTCGATTGATTCGCCAGTTTTCGGATTACGACCGGTATAGGCTTTATAGTATTCGATATGAAAACTGCCAAACCCCCGTAACTCAATGCGATCTTCATCAAACAGAGCTTTTTTCATATTATCAACGACCAGATTGACAATTGTTTCAGAAACCTTGAGATTTAGGTCGGAACGATTCGCTAATTCTTCAATCAGCTCAGATTTATTCATAACAAAACCTTTTTATTCATAACAAAACCTTGAAGCCCATATAGTGTTGCCGGAGCCAAACAGATAATTTTAATTATATTCGAGAACGACGCCAATTATCATTTAATACGTTCGCACTTCTTAACCATCTTATTTTATTAGCAATATCTAATTGATAATGTCAAGCAATTTTTATAGGCAGCCGTCCGAGAATGCCATTTCTTAACCTTTTTTCCCGCGTCCCTCACGTTTCCGGAAAAAGATTTTCA
>JAGLHE010000263.1 GCA_023143685.1 Candidatus Omnitrophota bacterium | reverse complement strand
CTTTACTCAATGCTTGTTCAATTTTATTCGATTTGATACAGATTATCATAGCAATAATTAATATCGGGACAGCCGCGATTCGGACATAATTTGATTTAGCTGTTATAATGATACCTGCAAAAGCGCAAAAAATTGTCCACACAGAATTGCATAAAATGCCAACAACTACTGGAAAGATAAAAAATGCCGGATGTATTATTGATAAACATGCTGCAAGAACGATAGAAAAACTTCCCATTTGCATGTGTTGACCAACCACCCCATAACTAGATATATGGTCAAGGCCATGATTAAGTAATTGATCGTTCCCTGAAAACTGCAGAATCAAAAGCATTGAATTTAAAATTAATAAACTTTTGAATACTACAAACATTGGCTTCCATGAATCCATCCTCGTTAATCCGATATAAAAATAACAGCAAGCCAATACAGAAACATATTGATTAAAAGACATATACGGAGCTGCACTAAAAAAACAATTCGTGAATACCAGCACTGGGATCAATCTTATAATTAAATTTACCCTCATAAAGAGTATTGTTATTCCGAGGAATCCGGCGATAGCGATTATCCAAGGCCAAATTTCAATATAAGGTGGCATCACATAAAAATTTATAAAAGGTATTAGAGCAAGACAGGCGGTTGTGAATGGAAGAAAATATGAAAGGAATTTTTTCATAAACAAAAAAAGGTGGGAGATTTCTCCCCCACCCTTCGATCCCTGCATTATATATTATGGCGTGATCGTAACACTTGTAGATGACATTAAAAGCCAACCAGTAGTGCTATCCGCAAAAAGCAAAGTGACTGAATCATCGACAGCATTAAAGGTCAAGACCGAGAAAGCCGTTGAGGTTGCCGGTGTTATCGTTGTCGCATTCGATCCATTGTAAACATGTATGGTTAATATCTGCCCCTTTTTACCGTCAGCCAATGTCTTAGCGGTAAATGCTGGGTCAGCCGTAGTGATTGCCATATTAACATGAGCGTATGTGACAGGAACAGCCGTGGTAGAAGTAGCCATAGATGTTGCCCCACCATTTGCAGCACCGGCTGCGATCATAGATGAATCGACAACATCAATTGTGATTTCCTCGTTACCAACTCTGCCGATGGTTTCCGGCCCGTCCAAATTAAGAACGCGGGCATGACCGCTTTCTGTGCTATTAACTCTAACTTGGAAAGCATCTACTACGGGTACAAAAGCGAAAGCCAAAAGTAAAACTAAAACAACTGCTAAAAATTTTCTTGATTTCATCATAAGCTCCTTTTTAATTGGTTAAATATATATTATCCGATAACGGTTAAAAATGGAAGGGATTTTTTATTTATTTTTTCTTAATCATTTTTCTGGCTTCTTCTTGAATTTGATATTTAATTGAATCTTTTATCACTTCTGCGACGAAAGGACCGACCCGAAGTTTCATAAATCTCATAAACGCATTAACTTTTTCTTTTTTCATTTTGTATCCTTTCCAGTGAGTGCCCGTATTTTTTTCTTAGGTATGAATAAAATTTTCTAGGGGATATTCTTTTTATCCATTTTCCAGTGAGAACATAATAAACAGCCTCAGAACAGTACCATTTATCTTTATTATTTAACACCCCAATCGGCAATGTGAACCCACCAATCCCGGCCCAATCATAAGGAAGCCCTGCAATATCACTCGCCCTTGATTCAATCTCTTCATCTGAGTCAACTGATATTTCATAAATATCCCATCGTTCAGGGTTCTTGAATAAGTCTTCTGACTCAATCCATCGTGTCCCCTTTGCTCCGTCTCTCAATGTAGATGAAAAATATACCCATTTCCCATAAAGTTTAATGCCAATTTCAACATGACTATATGCGGGAGTAAATAAATTGAAAGGCCATGTCCATAATGATATTCCTGCATTAATTATTTTCTTATTGTATTCATAAAAAGCAAATCTAACAGATTCAGCTTTAAGGAATTTTGCAGTATCTTCTTTTGTCGCGGAATCTAGGAGATTTTCAAGATCATCAATTCGGTTATTTAACTCTTCCGGCTTTGCTCTTTTTATATCATTGATTGCATCGGCAATATCAATATAATTTAATGTTACTCTAACTCGACTCATGTTCTATCCAACTTTTCTATTGCTATAACCAATTTAGGGATAGACTCAGATAATATTTGTACATTGCTTTGATCCCTTTCAACAACAACGGAAAGCTTGCTCACTGTTTCTGTCAGCGTGTCAATCTTTGGCAGAATTTTCCCTTCCATCCAATTAAAAGTAATTCTTTTCTCAAGCTGTACTCGAATATCTGCCATCCGTTTTTCAAAATCAAGTTTAGCCTCACTCAACTCATGCAGTATTTCTCCCCGGGAAGTTCTCAACTTTTGGATCTCATCGTCTCTTTTTGTATCGAGGACATTGTATTGAGATCGTTTCTTTTTAAAATTCCATTTTTCAATGATTTTAAATATTACAAATCCCACAACAGTTACCCATAAAGGACCCCAATCGCGGGCGACTGCTATTGCTTCCCTAATTGTTGTTTGTTCATTCATTAATTAATCTCTCATAAAAAAATTCATCAACCCATAATTGTGTTTGCCATTTATCCATTAGAAAAACATCACTTTTGGTATAAATGTTGGAGCGGGGCCGACACCCGCATCAATTATCTCCAAATTGTCTGACTCATAACTATTGCTACGACCACTCGTACCAACATTCCAACTTGATACGCCATATATATATTGATAGGTGGTTGTCTCTGATGTAATACTTGCGGTGTCTTCTAATGTCGTCCTTCCTGAATCCGTGTAAGATTTTAAAGTAGCTGTTGTTCCGCTTCTCTCCATCTTCATGTAATATCTTACATTTCTGGCGTGTTGAGCGATAACATCATTATTTGCATTACCTTTATCCGTTAATCTTTCTATCATCCAAAACTGAGAAGCCGAAGCAGGTTGACACCAATGGACTTGTCCACTTGTCCAATTATAAGCATCATCCACAGAATTACTAACTCCAACATATCCCCATTGATTCGTTGATGAATTTGGTGCATTGGTGTATATCTCATGTTCAATATCATAGTCCCCGAAATTTCCCGAACCCTTATCATCGTACACGTAATTATCTGTATTCATAACGTCGCCGTTATACCCAAGATTGCTCGCATCGACGACGGTGATAATTGTTCCAGAGTCAACTTCTGTATATGTAGTGAAATCTTCCGTTGCTCCGTAGACAACTGAACACAAAAGAAATATACATAGAAAACTTTTAAGGAGTTTCGAGATCATCTAGGTCCACCGTCCATCTTTTAGAGTTTTTTAACAATGCTCTTTGTTCTAATATGGCTTCTGAAATTTTTAATTGTTTGGGGTTAAATCTATTCTCAAGATAAGCTTTCCACTGAGATTCTGTGATAATACCATCCCGATAATCCTTGCCTTTTGCATTGTGCTCCAATCTTAATTTTTCCTGAGCAATATAAGCAAACTCTGTTTTGTCGTGTTTATTAATCGCATCTTGCGGATATTTTATTTGTGCATCAGCAAAAGAACATATAAACAATAGAGGAATTATAAAAACC
>JAGLHE010000262.1 GCA_023143685.1 Candidatus Omnitrophota bacterium | reverse complement strand
ACGCGCTGTACCGTTCGGATAAACCGAAAATTCCATATTGCCTGTATGCGGTCGATACAGATGCAAAGCAAGTTGAGGAGCTGGTTAATTGGGCCTTTCAGAAAAAGGGTATAGACATTAACACATACAGCAAAAAAATATCAGTTAAAATAATGGAAAGCGGGTCACCAGAGGAGGAGACTAAATGAAAGAAAACAGCGTTGGACTGAGTTGGTTTTTTGATAGTCCCGGCAATTATGGGTATGCTGATATGTCAACAATAAGTATTGAAGCGATTGCATCCGGAACAGGACATGTTTATGGCGATGGACGTTATGAACTAAGTAATGAATTGATGCCGGTAGGAAGTGATGAATTGCAAAAAATGGGTTTGAATGACATCACTTTTATAGATGAAAATAGCGGATTTAAGTCAGGTTTATATAAAACTAAAACAGATAATTATGTTTATATTTTTGCCGGTACTGATGATGGAAAAAAATGTGATTGTGACAGTTCATATGATGGAATAGGAAGCAAATTATGGTTAGATAAACTGGACATGCATACAAATTATACCCAGGGTGTAGGGTTAAAGGCAGATCAATATCAACGAGCATTAAATAATACCATAGAATTAATCAACGTCATAAAAATAGACAAATTGCTTTTGGCGGGGCAGTCTTTAGGTGGCGGGTTATCCTCCGCAACAGGGACAATTTTAGGGATTAATACAATTACGTTTAATTCTGCCGGCGTCCATAATGCAACTCTTAGGCGAGAAAAATTGATAAGACATGATGCTTTATCATATGTAGTTGCATATTATATTCAGGGCGATCTTTTGTCATACATTCAGGACCGGCGGTTTTTGCCTAATGCTGAGTGTTTATTGCCAAGTGCTATTGGAAGACGTATTGAAATACCAAGTACACGAGGCGTTTTGACCTCAATGCCTATGGGGATAATGAATAAGGACGCACGAAATATATGGAGAGCTGAAGCTATATATCGTCATTCCTCTATTGACGAACTGGTTAAAGCTATAATAAGTTATAAGAAACAAAAGCATTTGGCTTCATTCTGGATAAAAAGTGCAAAATGAAACTTGAAGAGCCCATTAATTCACCGTTTAAGCACATACAAAAAAGATTACCTTTTTAATGGTGTCCAAACTGGAGTCGTTAAAGTGTCCAAACTGGAGTCGTTGCTTAAGAATTCTAAGAATTAATCTTAAGAAGCAAGTTTTTTTTCTAAAAGAAAGAACTTTTAGCGATTAAACAAGCGGTTGAAATTTTAGAGAGAAGGATTAAATAAGTGATACATTATATTGATAAAGGGGGGACCAACTGGTATTTAAAAGATTGATCGATGGTGAATGGGTGACGACACTAGGGATAATAACAACGGATGACATAAGTACAATAACGAATGCAGAATATGATGATATTGATGTAATAGAAAGAGAATATTATGAGATGACGGGCAAAGTGACTTTTAAGCAAAAAAGAAAAAAAAGATGTATATTAAAAAAGTGTGAAATAAAAAAAAATATAGGAGAA
>JAGLHE010000261.1 GCA_023143685.1 Candidatus Omnitrophota bacterium | reverse complement strand
ACAGGGCTTCCAAAATACAAACTTTCAATAATCACAATTCCAAAAGGCTCATCCCACAAAACCGGGAGCAACAACGCCTTCGATTCCCGCAACTCCTTATTCTTTTTTTCACCGCCAAGAAACCCTTTATAACTTGCCCAGGGACGCCGCCGATACCACTTATCCTTACCGCCGACAACCGCTAAAACATTTTTTGTCTTGCGTGCGATATAAAGACAATCTTTAAGATTTTTTTCTGGCCGTTTAGCATACCCCAGGAACAACAAATGTTTCCGCTGCACCGCCCAATCCACAGGCCCATACTCATCCACATCAATACCATTATGAACAAAACATTCCGAACCATTACGCCGGGCATGATTACGTGAAACAAAAACCGTGTTGATGTCAAAGGTGTCTCTGGGATGATAATTGCACTGTTCCATCATTAAATACGGCTTCTTGACTTTTTCTTCTGTCTGAAAACAAAAATGGACAAAATCAACACTTTGAGGAATCTGTTCATTAAACGATTTTTGAGGATCATAAACATAGACATCCGCGAAAGGAGACGAAGACTCTGGAGGCAAAAGATAAGAAACCTTATGCCCCAAAAGGGCTAACTCCTTTCCAAGCCACCAAATAATTCTTTCGATCCCACCATATCCATGAACAGGAATGGGTTGATTGTGAATGATTAAAATATGCATGATTTCTTTATTCCTTCAGGAGTATGTATTCTTTCTTAAAAAATTTGTTTTCCTCTTTAAAATTCAGTTTATCACTTATTTGCATTAAATCTTCAAACCGTTTTTGCAAATTCCCTTTTAACGCGTGATCAAGTTTTCGCAAGCACACCGGGCATAACCACAACGGCGCTTCATCTGATTCCTGACGGTGATTACTGCCATTCATATTACATTCGTAAAAAATACAATGACGCATCCCAAACATGTGCCCCACCTCATGCGTACCGGTCTTGATTGTCCGCTTCAAACACAATTTATACGCCTCTTCTCCTTCATTGGGGTCACCGTTACGATAAATGGACCACACGCCAACACGATCATCAATCGAGGCCGACCCAAAAACAAAGTTCCATCCCTGCCCCGGCCAAAGATCCTGAGAACTAAACGCGATCAAACAAAACGCGTCATCCGGCACACTCGGGATAAGAATTTGTTCCATTACATAACGCGTGAGAATCTGGGGGTTGCCTTGAAGCGGCTGTTTGCGACGCGCATGCTCAGGAATTACATCCAGCCCCATCTCTGACACGAATTCAACAGGCATCTGGAAATAAGCTTGCATATACCGCGTTGTTTTTTCCACAATCTCACGTCGGATATTATCAAAATCACCTAAAAGCATCACATAAATAATCTTTTTTTTATCATCCGGCACAACCGGGCTAGCATTAAGATATTCATCAAACGTCTGCCCTGGTTCCGGATGCGTTGCCAACCAATCATAAGGCCCTGGATCCTTCTTAATTTGATGTAACGGGATTAACTTTTCAAATGGCGAGACAGTTTTCTTTGTCTTAACAAGATTCACTGAGGGTGCCTTGTCCGGGATAAAACTTCTTGCCCCATATGTATTCATTAATACTGTTGCAAGAACAAAGCCTGCGACCAGAATAATAAAACTGATAATATTTTTTTTCAAAAGAATGGCCTTAATTGCTTTTAATTAACATGTTCAATGTCTCTGCTAATTCCGGATCCCGCTCTTTCAAAAACCTATACTCTCGACGGGCGGATTCCATATCTTTAATCATCGCATAAGCAAACCCAAGTTGATAATGCGCCTGTTTATGCTCATCCTCAAGATGAATAGTTTCTTTAAACGCTTTTATCGCTTCTTTATGCTTGTTTAGCTTAAGGCAAACCAACCCTAACTGAAACTGCGCCTCTTTATAATCAGGTTTTAATTGCACAGCCTTTCGGAAAGCATCCTTAGCTTTTGCAATTTGCTCATCGATTGTCATTAAGATTAAACCTCGCTGATAATGGACCTCTTGATCTTGGGGAGAAAGCTGCTCTGCCTTTTGTAAAGCCTGGAGTGCTTCCTCTACCTTCTGGCGCGACAAATACGCCCGACTGAGATGCTTATACACTTCTGGATTTTCCTGATCGATAAAACTTGCCCGCTCAAACGCGTCCACTGCCTCAGGCAAACATCCTTCCTTTTCATAAGCAAGGCCTAAACGATAAAATCCCTGGACATAAACAGGGTTAATACGCACTGTTTCCTGAAAAGCATGAATAGCCTCAGCAGTCTTTTCCTTAATTGTGTAAATTTTTCCTAATTCAAAATGTGTTTTCTCATTGTCAGGATTAACTTCTCTGCCTTTCTGTAAGGCTGCAATTGCGTCATCATACCTCCCTAACCTCTCATATGCCAAACCCAAATTATAATATCCTTTCTCACTTTTTGGGGCAG
>JAGLHE010000260.1 GCA_023143685.1 Candidatus Omnitrophota bacterium | reverse complement strand
AGGCTTCCTTGAGGTAGTTTACCTAACACCTCTTCGTATTTTTTTTGGATTTTTAAGGAGTTTTCTAACTCTTCTTTTAAAACAGGTTTAATAGCCATATTTAATCCTCTTCAAGTTACCATACAAATATGATGTTAGTGTATATTGTATGGTAATAAGTGTCAAATAAAAAAATACCATACAAGAATAACTGTTAATACTTCTGTATGGTAACCTAACAGTAAGCGTCCTACCAACCCATCTTGTGAGCAGCAGAGCTATTTGCTAACATGGCTCAAATGTTAACGAGGAGGAGCGTCATGAGAGTAATAAAAAAATGGAGCGCAAGCCAGCGGGCAATGATTGTCGGTGGGCACAGTAAGAGCGGGATGAGCGTGGCAGAGTATTGCCAGGAGCATGGGGTTCACAAAAGCACATTTTATACTTGGCTGAAAAAGCTCCCGAAACCGGAAAAAGCCCCGAAGAAAGGATTCATAAAAATCAAATCTTTGATAGCTTCAAGAAGCGCTGACCTGATACGGATTGAGACGCCGCAAGGATACCGGATTGAGGTTCCGCAAGGAAGTGCCGCGGATTTTATACGAAGAGTCATTCATTCGGTAAGAGCGCAATGAGCCCGGCGATAGGATTGGCTGCGCAGCGAATATTTCTGTATCAAGGGATGTGTGATATGCGCCGGAGCTTTGACCGTCTGGCGTGGATGGTAAAAGAGGAATTGAAAGAAAATCCGTTAACCGGGGATTTGTTTGTTTTTCTTAACCGGAATCAAAAGATGGTCAAATGTTTATATTGGGACCGGGACGGTTACGCGCTGTGGTATAAACGGCTTGAGAAGGGCCGCTTTGTAAGGCCTTCTGCTGAAGGATGCGAACTTGACGCAAGCAGCTGGACGCATTTGCTTGAAGGCATTGAGGTGAAAGTAATCAAAAAACAGCCGAGATACCATCTTCCCGACGGAAAAAGTTAAAATAATGCTTTACTCGACGAGAATGTGTGGTATAATGTTTTTTAATGACATTTGAAGCCCTCCTGAAAGAAAATCAATCACTTAAAAATCAAATTGCTGAATCCTGTGAAAAAACAACGTATTTGAAAGAGCAAATCGATGAATTAGCATCCGTAATTGAAGGCCGTAACGCGACTATCAAGGCGCAGCGAGTGCGTTTAGATGAGCTGATAAAAAGAATTTATGGTCGGCGAAGTGAAAAGCTTGACCCCAAACAGCTTGTATTTGACGAAGTTATTCTTGAGGCGGATAAACAAGAGCGTACGCAGGAGCCGATTAATCCCATAGTCAAAGAACAAATAGTACGGGAACATATCCGCAGGACTCATCCAGGGCGAAAACCTTTACCAGAACATCTCCAGCGCATAGAGCATTATCTGGATATTGATGAGAAAGATAAATTTACGGCAGACGGCAAAGAGCGCCCGATGATTGGCGTTGATGTTACTGAGAAGCTGGATTATCGTCCGTCTGTATTTGTTGTGAACCGCTATGTACGCCCAAAGTATGGGGCGGATGATGATATCGAAGGATCAGGAGTCAGGCAGCATCCTCCTGTCGAAGGGCCGATAGATAAATGCATGGCAGAAAGCAGCCTGTTGGCACATATCATTACAGAGAAATACGAACATCATATGCCCCTTTATCGTCAGGAGTTAAAATGCGCGCGCCTGGGAGTTGATATAAGCCGTAAGACTATGACTGGATGGATGATGGGCTGTGCCAAGGCGTTAAAACCATTACATGAACGGATGCGTGAAGAAGTTTTAGGTTATGACATTGTTTTAAATGATGACACGCCAGTAAGAATGCTTGACCCGGGAACAGGTAAAACACGCTTAACACGATTGTGGTGCACACTCGGCGGTGAAAATTTAAAATATACTATGTACAATTTCACGTTGGGCCGTGGGCGTGAAGGACCCCTTGATTTTTTTAAGGGTTATAAAGGAACTTTTATGTCAGATGCGTATGCGGGATATGAAGAATTATTCCGCACAGAAGATATTACAAGCATATCGTGCTGGACGCATGCGCGGAGGTATTTTGCAAAGGCGCAGGATACCGACCCAAAGGCGGCAACGGAAGTTTTGACGCTCATCGCACAATTGTATAAAATCGAGAAAAAGATCAAGCGAGACGATCCGGATACACGCCTGCAGGCAAGGACAAAAGAGTCACGCCCGCAGTTGGCTAAAATTTTGTTATGGTTGAGAAAAAACAAATGCCGTCATTTACCTCAGTCGCAGATTAATCAGGCAATTCAATATGCTTTGAAGATACGACGGAGATTAACCCGCTACACAAAAGACGGACGTATTCCGATAGATAACAACCTGGCGGAAAATGCTATTCGCCCGATTGCCCTGGGCCGCAAGAACTGGATGTTTGTCGGCAGCGAAAGAGGCGGTGAAGCAGCAGCGATTCTTATGACCTTCTGCACAACCTGTCGCAAGCTCAAAATTAACACTTGGCAATACCTCAAAGATGTTCTGCAA
>JAGLHE010000026.1 GCA_023143685.1 Candidatus Omnitrophota bacterium | reverse complement strand
TTTGGGGATATGGATTTTAAGGTTGCTGGAACACGTAAAGGGGTTAATGCTGTCCAATTAGATCTTAAAATTAATCAGGTAAGCGTTGATTTGTTAGCTAAGGCCATGGAGCAGGCAAAAGAGGCGCGTATGGTTATTTTAGATAAAATGCATGCCGCGATTTCTGCTCCGCGTGAAAATCTTTCGGATTATGCTCCAAGGATTTTAACATGCCAGGTTCCTGTTGATAAGATTGGGGAAGTAATTGGGCCAGGTGGTAAAACTATTAAGAAGATTATGGAAAACACAGGGGTGACATCTATTGATATTGATGATGATGGAAAAGTGCTTGTTTCTTCTGTTGACAAAGATGCCGCTGAGAAAGCGATTGCGATTATTGACGGGATGATGGAAGAGCCGATAGTCGGGAAGATTTATACGGCTACGGTTAAAAGAATTATGAATTTTGGCGCTTTTTGTGAGTTTTTGCCTGGAAAAGAAGGCCTTGTTCATGTTTCGGAATTATCCACCGAGTATGTCAAAGATTGCAATGATGCTGTTAAAATGGGAGATGTCTTTAAAGTTAAGCTTATTGAGATTGACAAAATGAAACGTATTAATTTGAGCAAGAAACAGGCTGATCAGCCTGATCAGGCAGAGCAGACAGAGTAGTTGACCATTCTTTAGGTTTTAAAAATACCTCGCAGCTTAATGTGCGGGGTATTTTTTTTGATAAAATATTTCACAGTCAGTTTGTAGTAAGGTTTATTTAATGTTAAAATAACATTTATTCAGACGGTTTCGTCTTGGGGTCTCAGTACTTAACCAATAAAATATTATCTTTCCCGGGACTTTGGTCTCCGAACACTGCATTTTTATGAAACAAGAACATTTTAATGAGATAAAGGGTATTATTGTTTTTGCTATTGGGCTGATTTTTTTAGTTAGTTTGTTCTCTTTTGTCCCTGAAGATTTGTCCTGGTATACGTCGCACCCGAATGTCCCCGCCAAAAATCTTATACGAGTTGTCGGCGCTTATACCGCGGGATCCGTTTTGTTCGTTTTTGGCTATAGTGCTTATTTCCTTTCAATTTTTCTTTTCTTTTGGAGTTGGAACAAATTTTCACACAGGGATATTCAATTTACTTTTTCAAAATTTATTAGTTTTCTTGTTTTCTTTTGTGTCGTTAGCACTTTATTTGGTATGTCCGGGCCTCAGATTTCAGATGTGCGGTTTCAAAAGGCAGGGGTTGTTGGGCTTGTGTGTTCTGATTTTTTAGTCCAGTATTTGGGACGCACAGGAGGATATATTATTTTGTTGATGTTGGGAACGATGACCTTTGTGTTAACGGGTGAACTTTTAGTCTCTCCTTTATTTTTTAAAACCACAGAGTGGGCCCGGGAAATTTTTGCGTTGTTACGGGAGAAATTTGAGGTTTGGAAGGAAGCTGCTATCGCAGGAGCCCAAGCGTCACGTACAGGTGCTGAGAAAAAGACACCCGCGCGAACATTTCGGCGACGGGTAGAACCAGAGGAAGAAGAGGAGGAGGACGACGAAGAAGAGTATGAGGAGGAAGAACCTCAGAAACCGAAGATTCGTATTACAGGGAAGCAGGGCAATCAAGGCGCAACTCAAACAGCAGAACCAAAAGTTATCGGTGAATACCATTTGCCAACATTAGACCTTTTGAAAAGCGCGCCTGAGGTTTCACCCAGCCAGATGCAAAGTGATTTAGAGGAAGGGGCGCAAACGTTAGAAACAACTTTGGCAGATTTTAATGTTAGTGTGCGTGTTGCGGATATTGAACGTGGTCCTGTGATTACACGCTATGAACTTGAACCGGCACCCGGCGTGAAAGTTCAAAAGATTACAGCTTTGGCAGACGACATTGCATTAGCGATGAAAGTGGCAGCTGTGCGTATTGTTGCGCCAATTCCAGGGAAGAACCGTGTTGGAATTGAGGTGCCGAACAGCTCTACAGCGGCAGTTTATTTAAAGGAAGTATTATCGCAAAGCAAGTTCCAGAAATCCCCCTCGAAATTGATGCTGGCGATCGGTAAAGATATTTCGGGTAAACCTTTGATCGCTGATTTATCTGATATGCCGCATCTTTTGATTGCAGGAACCACAGGTGCCGGTAAAACTGTTTGTGTGAACAGTTTGATTATGTCGATGCTTTTTAATGCTTCGCCTTCAGATGTGAAATTTTTGATGGTCGATCCGAAAATGGTAGAGTTGACTCAATATAATGACATCCCTCATATGCTATGTCCGGCGGTGACTGATCCCAAAAAAGTAACTGCAGCGCTTAATTGGGTTGTTGGCGAGATGGAATCCAGGTATCAGATGTTGTCAAAGGCCGGGGTAAGAAACATTAAAGGATACCATGCGAAAGGCCATGAGATGCCTTATATCGTGATTATTATTGACGAGCTGGCAGATCTTATGCAAATTTCTGCTAAAACGATTGAAAGTGCGATTACTCGTTTGGCGCAATTGTCGCGGGCTGTTGGCATTCATTTGGTTTTAGCAACACAGCGGCCCTCGGTGGATGTTATTACAGGGGTGATTAAGGCGAATTTTCCAGCAAGAATATCCTTTAAGGTTGCTTCGAAAGTGGATTCCCGTACAGTTTTGGATATGAATGGTGCGGAGACTTTGCTAGGTAAAGGGGATTTGTTGTTTATTAGGCCCGGGGATGCGAAACCAACGCGAGGACAGTGTAGTTTTGTTGGGGATGAGGAAGTTACCGCGGTGATTGATTTTATCAAAAACCAGCAAGATCCGGTGTATGATGATATGATTTTAAAGAAGCAGCAAAGAGGGGCAGCTGGCATGGATGACCAGAAAGATGATCTTTACGATGAAGCTGTCCGGCTTGTGATTGAAACAAACCAGGCGTCTGTTTCGATTTTGCAGAGAAGAATGCGGTTAGGATATACGCGTGCCGCGCGATTGATTGATATGATGGAGCAAAGAGGAGTCGTCGGGCCTTATTGTGGAAGCAAACCGAGAGATATTCTTGTTGACCGCGAGGAATGGTTGTTGGAGAATATAAGAAGTGAAGAAGAGTAGCGGGCGATGTTGGTTCCGCGATAGATTCTTAATAATATTATTATGAATACACATAATACAGATAAAAATTTTTCTAAGAAACCTCGTGGGCAAATTTTAAAAGAAGCGCGGGAAGCCAAGGGTGTTACATTAGACCTTGCTCATGACGCAACCAAAATTCCGATGGATGTGTTGCGTGCCATTGAAGAGGGGTATACGGTTCGTACCCTTTCGACGTTTTATTTGAAAGGGTTTATAAAAATGTATGCCCGGTTTTTAGGGGTGGATGTTAAAGAAGTTCTTGCGGATCATCAGGAAGAAAAACTTCCTCCCGTGGCCAAGGAACGGCATGTCGTCGATGAGATAGAAGATAAAACAGTGCAGGTTTTTTCGCGAGAACGGCAGCAGCTTTTAGTTAAGATAGTAGGCGGATTGTTGGCCCTGTTTTTAGTGGTAAAAATCGGGGGTTGTATAAAAGCGGGTCAGTCGGATAGTGCGAAAAACCGGAAACTGGAACGTATTCGTCAAGTTCAAATGAAGAAGAAAGCAGCTGCCACAAAATTAGAAGAGCAGATTGAAAAGAAGAGAGAAGCCAATAAGAAAGAAGCACAGGAAAAAGAGAAAAAAGCTGTTGCGGTGCAGCCTAAGAAAAAAGAACCTCAACCTAAAAAGATAGAAGTAAAGAAAGAAAAGAAAAAAGAGCAAAAGGTTCTCCTGACGGTTAAAGCTAAAGAGCGAGGATGGTTGCAGGTTAAGGTGGATGGCGTTTTAATGTTTCAATCGGTTTTGAAAAAGGGTGTTGTTGAGACATGGGAGGCGAAGAAAGAAATCGAGATTTCCGGTAAAAATATTCATAATCTTGAGTTTAATTTGAACGGAAAAGCTCTCGGTGGATTAGGTTGGGCAGACCGGAACGCTAGGCGAGTAGTGATAACAAAAGACGGGCTGTCAGTAAAAAAGTAAGAGATATCAGGAGCGAAAAAAATTTATGCCAAATGGTTTCTTGCCGTTTGGCGTTTTTAACAGTATAGGAAAGTATAAAACAGACAAACATACTTTCCTACACGTCAGCTAAAGAAGATGTGAGCTTACAAAACTAAAAGGCGAACTTTCTTGTAAAAAATATTGATGAACGCAGATTTAAAAGATGAATGAGAAAACACGGATGAATACAGAAGGAGATAAAGTCGGGGTTATAACCTTGGGGTGCGCGCGCAATCTTGTTGATTCGCAGGAAATTTTGGGGCGGATGCAAAAGCAAGGGCACCTTATCGTAGATGCGGATCAGGCCGATACAGTGATTGTGAATACTTGTTCGTTCATTGAAGATGCGCGTAAAGAATCCGTGGACGTTATCCTTGATTTGATTGAACTAAAGAAACAAGGCAAAATCAAAAAGATTGTTATTGCCGGTTGTTTGTCTGAGAGGTATGGCAGGGAACTTGCTGATGAATTTACAGAAGTGGACGAAATTGTGGGTATCCCCGAGTTTTTTAAAACAGGTGTCCCGGATCAGGTGTATTTGACCCCGCGACATTTTGCTTATGTGAAAATCTGCGAGAGCTGTTATAACCAATGTAGTTTTTGTGCTATTCCCGGGATTAAGGGGAAGTTTTCGTCGCGTGAGGTTGAGGCGGTTGTTTCGGAGGTCGCGGATCTGGACCAGCGGGGAACGAAAGAAATTAATATCATAGGACAGGATATTACGGCTTACGGAATCGACCTTTATCGTGAAAAAAGCCTGGCACGATTATTGCGCGAAACGGTTAAGGTAACGAAAAATATTGAATGGATAAGATTGCTCTATGCTTTTCCATCACATATAACTGATGAATTGCTTGAGGTGATGGCAATAGAAGAAAAGCTTTGTAAGTACATCGACATTCCTTTGCAGCATATCAGCGATCATCTTTTACAGTCAATGAACCGTAACATCCTCGAGCAAGAGACACGGGATTTGGTTCATAAGATTCGCGAGAAAATCCCGACGGTAAGTTTGCGTACCGCGTTTATTGTTGGATTGCCTGGCGAGACAGAAAAAGATTTTCAAGAACTTCTGGATTTTGTCCGTGAGTTTAGATTTGAAAAGATGGGCGCTTTTATTTATTCCAGAGAGGAAGGGACCCCGGCTTATGATATGCAGGACCATGTTCCTCAAGAGATTAAAGAGGCGCGCTTTGCAGCGTTGATGCAAGAGCAGCAACAGATTTCGCAGGAAAGGCAAAAACAATTTATAGGCAAAACCTTAAAGGTTTTGATTGACGAGAAGCAAGAGAGTGAAGAGAATGTGTATATAGGACGAAGTGAATATGACGCGCCGGATGTTGATGGCGCGGTGTATATCCAAACCGATCAAGAATTGAACGTGGGCAGTTTTGCGAATGTTAAAATAACTGATGCCTATGAATACGACCTCGTTGGAGAGCCAGTATGAACTTGCCGAATATTTTAACGATATCAAGATTCGTTTTAACTGTGCTGTTTATCTATTTCATAATGCAGGCAGGATTTATCTCTGCGGTGATCGCGGCGGTACTTTTTGGTTTAGCTTCTTTGACGGATTATTTTGACGGATACTATGCGAAGAAATACAGCCTTATTACCAACTTTGGGAAAATTATGGACCCGGTTGCGGATAAGTTTTTGATCTTGTCAGCCTTTTTTATTTTTATGAAGATGGATATTGTTGTGGGTTGGATGGTTTGGGTTATTTGTGCGCGCGAAGTAATTGTTACCGCGATGCGATTATGGGCGATGAAAACAGGGGCTGTCCTGGCAGCGGAACAGGCCGGAAAGGTTAAGACGGTTTTTCAGATTGTAACGATCTTAACGATTTTGGCATTTATTATTTTACAACAAAGTCCTTTATACCTACAGACTGTTTTTGGCATATTGAGCTGGTTTCAGGGGATTTATATTTTGATGGTTTTGACTGTTGGGATAACATTGTTCTCAGGCGTTGCGTGCTTGTGGAATAATAGGAAAAATTTTTTTTAAAATCCGGGTTTTAACACGGATACCAACGTGATTCGAACGGAGAGAAAGATGAGCGATAAATTAGCTAAATTGATATCAACGTTTTTTTATGTAGGATATTTTCCTGTTGCGCCGGGTACAATGGGAAGTGCGGTTGCCGTGGCTTTGTGTTTTATTTTGCACAAAAATCCGATTTTATATATTTTATGTTTTGCGATTATTACGTATTTAGGTTTCCGTGCCGGCGGGCGCATGGAAAAGCTCGTAGGGAAAAAAGACCCTGGATGTGTGGTTATTGATGAAGTCTCCGGGGTTATGATTGCCTTTATTGGATTGCCGTATACCCCAGCCGTTGTGTGGACAGCTTTTTTTCTTTTTCGCGCCTTTGATATGTTTAAGGTCTATCCAGCGAACAAGTTTGAGAAAATGGGCGGCGGTACCGGCATTATGATGGACGATATCATGGCCGGGATTTATACATGTCTCTTTATGCATATCGCTATCCGTTTAGCAGGAATTTTATAGTATAGGAATTTCAAAGACCACTTTTTTAATTTCTTCGTAAATTGGGCCTTGCGAAGTTAAAGTGCTTTGGAAGAATATTACGTGTTGGATGGTTTGGGTGATGCCGGATGGGAACTGATATCCTTGCACGGCTTCAATAAGAGGTGTGATGTTTTTAGCTGAACGCACACGCCCGATTGTTATGTGGCCAGAAAATTTTCTTTCTTCTTTAGGGAATCCTAGTCGACATAATCCATTTTCAATAGATGCGGCCAGCTCCATGAGTTGAGCCGCATTTTTATCGATCCCTGCCCATAGCACGCGTGGACGCTGGATCTTGGGGAATGCCCCGAGATGGGTTATATCAATTTCAAAAGGAGAAATACCTTCAAGAAACGAGGGAAGGCTTTCAGAAATAGCTTTAATTTTTTTTGGTTTGGTATCTCCCAGAAACCTCAGGGTGATATGGATGTTCGAAGGTTTTACCCATTTGACGTCTGCGTCAGCTTTTTTTAAATTTTCCTGCATGCATGCGATCTGTTGGTGAACATGGTTCTCAAGTTGAATAGCAATAAATGTGCGCATAATGAAAGTGAAATTCGCTAAGCAACGCTAAACGTTACGCTAAACCACGCGAAAGATTATAAGAACTCTGATAATAATTTTAGGGCTTGTTCCGTGGCTTGTTTTTTGATCTCTGTGCGGGATCCCTCAAATTGGCATTTTAAGCAAAGAGTTTCAACGCCGGTATCTACAGCCATGTACACTAAGCCGACAGGTTTAGCCTTGGTGCCGCCGTCAGGGCCGGCAATGCCGGTTATCCCTATCCCGAAATCTGTTTTATTGATTTTTCGTACACCCTTAGCCATAAGTTCTGCGACTTCTTCACAAACCGCGCCTTTTTTTTTCAAAAGCATCTCAGGGATTTTAAGAAATTTTGTTTTTGCTTCATTGCAGTATGTAACGATCCCAAATTTGATAAAATTTGAACTTCCTGGAATATTTGTAAGGCGATGTGTGAGTAGCCCTCCTGTGCAAGATTCAGCAATACTAAGTGTTTTTTTCTTAGTGGTAAGCAGCTCTGCCACTTTTTCTTCGATTTTCATGATTATCCTTCGGTTGTTTGGTTTTAATATGCTTATTATACTTATTATTACTTATTATATGGAATTTATTTGACATTTTCCAGTATTTCCTCTATCTTGAATGGTATGAATTCTTCAGATTCTCGTCAAAAAATTCGAAATTTACTAAAAAGCCGTATTCTTATTCTTGATGGTGCTATGGGTACTATGATCCAGCGGTATAAGCTTGAGGAAAAGGACTATCGTGGTGAACAGTTTGCCAATCATCCCTGTGATGTAAAAGGCAACAATGATCTTCTCTCAATAACTCAGCCAAAAGTTATTGAAGAAATCCACAACGAATACCTTGCAGCAGGCGCAGATATTATTGAAACCAATACATTTAGTGCAAATGCGATCAGCATGGCCGATTATCAGATGGAAGATCAGGCCTATGCCCTTAACTTGGCGTCTGCCAGGATTGCGCGAAAAGTCGCGGACGAATTTACAAGGAAAACACCGGATAATCCACGTTTTGTTGCCGGTTCTTTGGGCCCGACCAACCGTACGGCTTCCATCTCGTCAGATGTTAATGATCCAGGATGCCGTGCTGTGACGTTTGATCAGCTTGTTGCAGCATATGCAGAGCAAACTCGAGGTCTTGTTGATGGCGGGATAGATATTATTCTTATTGAAACGATTTTTGACACGCTTAATGCGAAAGCAGCTATTTTTGCTGTTCAGAGTTATTGCGAGAAGATCGGGAAAGATATTCCGATCATGATTTCCGGAACTATTACTGATAAAAGCGGGCGAACACTTTCCGGTCAAACCACGGAAGCATTTTGGATATCTATCGCGCATGCGAAGCCGCTTGTCGTCGGGTTAAACTGTGCCTTAGGGGCAAAAGATATGCGCCCATATATTGTTGAGCTTGATCGTGTGGTTGATTGTCATGTGAGCTGTTACCCTAATGCAGGCCTTCCAAATGAATTTGGTGAATATGATCAGTCGCCAGAAGAAATGGCAGCGCTCGTTAAAGAATTCGCAGAGAGCGGGTTGGTTAATGTGGTCGGAGGGTGTTGCGGTACAACGCCAGATCATATCAAAGCGATTGCTGAAGCTCTTAAGGACGTTGCGCCTCGACAAATTATCGATAAACCGGTTTATTTTTGTTTGAGCGGGCTTGAACCGCTCGTCGTTCGGGGAGATTCTAATTTTATCAATATTGGTGAACGTACAAATGTTGCAGGATCCAGGAAATTTGCCCGGTTGATTGTTGAAGGTGATTATGAGGCAGCTTTATCTATCGCCCGTCAGCAAGTTGAAGCAGGCGCGCAAGCGATTGATGTCAATATGGATGAGGCGATGCTGGATTCAAAAGAGGCGATGGTCAGGTTTTTGAACCTGGTCGCTTCAGAGCCGGAAATTTCTCGTGTACCGATTATGATTGACTCGTCGAGATGGGATGTCATTGAGGCGGGTTTGAAGTGTATTCAGGGTAAAGGAATTGTCAATTCTCTGAGCCTTAAAGAAGGGGAAGAGAAGTTTAAGCAGCAGGCCAAAATATTAAAAAAGTTTGGCGCGGCAACAGTTGTTATGGCATTTGATGAGAAAGGTCAGGCTGATACGAAGGCGCGTAAGATTGAGATCTGTTCTCGTGCATACAAGATCCTTGTTGATGAGGTTGGTTTTCCACCTCAAGATATTGTTTTTGACCCTAATATTTTTGCGGTTGCAACCGGTATCGAGGAACATGATAATTATGCGTTGGATTTTGTTGAGGCCACCCTGGTCATTAAAGAAACACTCCCGCATTGCCGCGTTAGTGGCGGGGTAAGTAATGTTTCGTTTTCGTTTAGGGGCAACAATGTTGTGCGGGAAGCTATGCACGCCGCCTTTTTGTATCATGCGATTCAGTCTGGGATGGATATGGGGATCGTGAATGCCGGCATGATTGAGGTGTATGATGAAATTGAGCCGAAGCTGCTTAAACTCGTCGAGGATGTCTTGCTTAACCGTCACAAAAAAGCAACGGAGAATTTGATTGAATTTGCGCAGACGATTAAAGGGGAAGGCAAAAAAAAGACAGAAGATGTAGCGTGGCGTAAGGCGAGTGTGGAAGAGCGTTTATCTCACGCGCTTGTTAAGGGTATCGTTGAATACATTGAAGAAGATGTGCAAGAGGTACGTCAAAAATTTGACCGGCCTTTAGATGTGATTGACGGGCCGTTGATGGCCGGGATGAATATTGTAGGTGAACTTTTCAGGGATGGCAAAATGTTTTTACCGCAGGTGGTCAAGAGTGCGCGTGTGATGAAGAAGGCTGTTGTTTGTTTAGAGCCATATATTGCAAAAGAAAACAGTTCGACGGATAGAAAAACCGCCGGAAAAATTTTAATGGCAACCGTTAAAGGTGATGTGCATGATATCGGAAAGAATATCGTCGGGGTTGTTTTGGCTTGTAATAATTTTGAGGTGGTTGATCTGGGTGTTATGGTTTCGTGCGAAGAGATCGTTAATCAGGTTAAGGAGCAAAAGGTTGATATGATAGGATTGAGTGGTTTAATTACCCCGTCCCTGGAAGAAATGGTGAATGTCGCGAAAGAATTAGGCCGGCAAGGGCTGGATATCCCATTGATGGTTGGGGGTGCCACGACATCAGTTAATCATACGGCGGTTAAGATTGCCCCGCATTATAAAGGGCTAACGCTTCATGTGAAAGATGCGTCATGCAGTGTGTCTGTTTGTCGCGCGGTGATGAGTGAAAAAACAAAAAAAGATTTAATCCGGAAGACAGAAGCTGAATATGAAATGTTGCGTAAAGAATTTGAAGAACGCCAGGCATCAAAGCATTTGTTAACAATTGAAGAGGCGAGAACACGGAAAGAAAAAATTGATTGGCCTGGCGTTGAGATCGTGAAGCCGTCATTTTTGGGTGTTAAGGTTTTAAAAGATTATGATCTGAATGAAATACGTGAGCGGATTGATTGGACGCCTTTTTTTGCCACTTGGGAGCTAAAGGGACATTATCCTCAGATATTAAATGATACCAAAATGGGGGAGGAAGCTCGCAGGTTGTTTGATGATGCGCAAAAGTTTTTAGATGAGATTATTGCGGATAAATTGTTAACCGCAAACGGCGTTGTTGGTTTTTTCCCGGCGAACAGTGTTGATGAGGATATAGAAATTTATGGTGATGAGTCACGCAGGAAAGTTGTAACAGTTTTACATACCGCAAGGCAGCAAAGTTCGCGGAAAGGGTCGTGTCATGCGCTTTCAGATTTTGTTGCACCGAAGGATTCCGGCATTATTGACTATGTCGGTGGATTTGCTGTTACAGGTGGTGTTGGAATTGAGGAATCGATTAAGAAAATCCGAAAAGACAAAGATGATTATGAAGAAATTATGTTGAAAGCTCTAGCTGACCGGTTAGCGGAAGGTTTTGCTGAAAAGTTGCACGAGTTAACACGTAAAGAATTTTGGGGTTACGCCCCTGATGAAAATTTAAGCAATGATGATTTAATCCATTGCCGGTATCGAGGGATACGCCCGGCTACTGGGTATCCTGCCTATCCGGATCATTCTGAGAAGACCACCCTGTTTAAGCTTCTTGATGTTTCAGAAAACACGGGTATCACATTAACCGAAACTTTTGGGATGTGCCCAGGTGCCTCTGTTTGCGGCCTGTACTTTATGCATCCGCATGCCAAGTACTTCGCAATTTAGAAGATTTGTCTCTAACCTTATTTTCTCGACGATATCAAATGTATCTGTATATGGATGTTGACCCCAAAAATGTGTATAATTTCTAATACTTCTTTGGGTTAGGGCTATTTAATAGAATCGAAAAAAATGTATGCAAGGGTTGGGCAGATAGCAGGGATGATGTACAATATTTTTATGATAAATAGAAAATTAATAAAAAAATTCTTTTGTGTATTTATAGTATTTATGGCTGCGTCTTTTAATAAGCAAGCTTTTGCGTAAAGCATAAGTGAAAGTTCCATGAGTGTTGATGGGGAAACAACAGGCCAAAAAACACACAAAGAGGTTGAATGGCTGGCAAAGGATTTCTATGAAGAGGGCTTGGTCCTGTTTCGAGAGAAAAAATATAATCGTGCTTTAACGAAGTTTAAGCTTGCGGCTAAACTTATTCCGGATTATGAGAATGTAAAATATTATATTAAAAAGCTTCCGGATATCGCCAAAGAGCGTAAACGTCGGCGGGCAGAACAGCTGGATTAGGAGTAACCGGTGAGTTATTGCGGGGGCGAACAGTGCAAGGTATCCCGTACTCAAACATCTTCGCTTCGCTTCGAAACTGCGTGCGGGACACCTCCCACCATTCACCCCCGCAATAACTCACCGGTTACCGATTAGGAAAGAATTTGGCTTGTCTTAAGTTGTTGAAAAATATACAATAAGAATACTATGAATAAAGAAGAAACCTATAAAATTTTAGTGATTGATGATGACCTTGTAATTCTTAAGTTGGTCGGAAGTTTGTTGAAATCAAATGGCTATGAAGTTATGACCGCTAATGAGGCGGCTAAAGGCCTTGAGATGGCGATGAAAGATTCTCCGGATTTAGTCGTCCTTGATGTGATGATGCCGATCATTAATGGTTACAATATTTGCAGGCTTTTGAAATCAGAAGAGGGGTATGAAAATTTGCCTGTGATTCTGTTGACCTCCCGCGCGACAGAGGAAGACAGAAAGATTGGGGAAGAAGTAGGGTCTGATGCTTACATGTCAAAGCCTGTAGAGGCAACAATTTTCTTAAATACGGTAAAAGAATTGTTAAGCAAATGAATGTATTAAAAAAATGTGAAATAATCGGGAAAGTAATTTTGTCATGGGTTCAAATCGCCCATGACTTTCTTCTTTTGGCGGGGCAAACACTTTATTGGATTGTCATAGGCCCGTTTAAGAAAAAGCCTGTTAAGGCGCCGGCGGTTTTTGAGCAGATGGTTTTTATGGGGATCAAGTCTGTTGTCATTGTTTTTTTTGTAACATTCTTTACCGGTGTTGTTCTTGCAATGCAGTCAGCGCATCAATTGAAACAGATGGGCGCGGTTATTTATGTGGCGAGTTTGGTTTCGATTTCTATTTGTCGTGAGCTGGGGCCAGTCTTGACCGCTTTAGTAATTGCAGGGCGTATTGGTGCTGCGATTACCGCTGAGATCGGATCAATGAAGGTTAATGAACAGCTTGAGGCCTTAGACACAATGGGCATTAATCCGGTGCGGTTTCTTGTTGTGCCGAAATTGATTGCCTTATTTTTTATGTTGCCTTGCTTGACGGTGATTGGTGATCTTTCCGGAATGATGGGTGGGTATTTGGTGGGGGTGCATAATTTGAATATTAATTCACACTTGTATGTTCAGACTGCTTTTAAATTTTTAACGTTAAAGGATATTTATACCGGGCTATCCAAGTCGCTTATTTTTGCACTCATTATAGCGCTTGTTGGGGCATATCAGGGGATTCATACTAAGGGTGGCGCTGTTGGGGTCGGGAAGGCCACGACAATTAGTGTTGTGACAAGTTTTATTATGATCATTGTCGCGGATTGCATTGTGACCGGGATTTATTATTTTCAAAACATGTGAAAACACACAGATGAGCACGGATAAAAGATGACACAGATGAACGCAGATAGAAAAATTGCTATTTCAGTCAAGAATCTTGAAAAGTATTTTGAAGGACGAAAAGTTCTTGACGGGGTTACTCTTGATATTTATCAAGGTGAAACCTTTGTTATTATGGGCGGGACAGGGTGTGGAAAGAGTACTCTTTTACGCCATATGAGCGGTGCGATCCAGCCTGATTCCGGTCAGGTTGTTTTTTATGATAAAGATTTAACGAAGATTAGTGAAGAAGAGCATGAACAGATCAAGCGTCGATTCGGGATGAGTTTTCAGTCTTCGGCGTTGCTGGATTATTTAACGGTTGAAGAAAACGTTGCTTTGCCGTTGTTGGAGCATACTGATTTAGATCCAAAAATTATTAATATTATTGTAACGATGAAGTTAAGCCTTGTCGGGATGCAAGGGTATGAGCATTTGATGCCAAGTATGTTGTCGGGCGGGATGAAAAAGCGCGTAGGTTTGGCACGGGCGATTGCGATGGATCCGGAGGTTGTTTTTTATGATGAGCCAACGGCAGGGTTGGATCCGGTTGTTTGCGCGGTTGTGGATAAATTAATTTTAGATTTGAGTAAAAAACTTTTACTGACGTCTGTGGTTGTCACGCATAATATGGAAAGTGTTTTTCGTATTGCAGACCGCGTTGCCATGCTGCACGAAGGAAGGGTGTTGGAGGTTGGCCCCCCAGAGCAGATTAAGAATTCGTCGAATGCAATTGTCCAACAATTTATCAATGGGGATTTGGTTGGCCCTATTAATATTATGGAAAAAAATAGACGGGAAATTTTAAATTAAATGAGTCCCGAACTTGCGGAATAGTAATGACGTAAGTTTTAAGGGCGAATTTATCCTGAGAGAATCGAAGGGTCTTAAAAAGGGTCAGTGCTTTCCTGAGGGTTCAATTAAATAGGGAGATAATGTTATGAAAATAAACAATGAAACAAAAATCGGTATCCTCGTTGTTGTGGTTGCGGTTATCCTTTTTTCAATGACCTGGAAGGCTGGGGATTTTCAGTTTTCCAAAGAAGGTTATATGATAAAGGTACATTTTAAAAATAGCGATGGGGTGGAGCTTAACGCGCCGGTCACCTTGAATGGCCTTGAGGTCGGACGTGTTGAGGATATCCGTATTTTGTATGGTGCCGAAACAAAAGTGGAGTTGACGCTATGTTTAGGCGCCAATGCCAAAGTGCATCGAGGAGCCAAGGCGTATGTTAAGAATATGGGATTTCTGGGAGAGAAATATATTGGTATCATAACGGGAGATGAGCAGCAAGGGTATTTTGCTAATGGCGAAATTATTCAAGGGCAGGAACCAACGAGTATTGAGAATATTTTGCAAAAAGGTAATGTGATCGCTGAAAATTTACAAGAAATTTCAGAAGAAGGAAAAGTCCTGGCTGTTAATTTGCGTGAAATTGCTGAAGGGATTAATGAGAGGGTAAAAGTTAATAGCAGTGTTGTCGATGCCACGTTAAGAGATCTGGGGTCTACGATGGAGAACCTTGCTTCGATTTCTGGTAATATTGATAAGCGTTTAGATGTTAATAAGAGACTGGTGGATGATTTTGTTGAGCAGATGAATGAAGCGGGTAAGAATTTGAACGAATCAAGTCAAAACCTGAGTGAAATGAGTTCCGACCTTAAAGAAAATCCATGGAAATTATTGTACAGGCCGAAGAAGAAATAGTATTTGTGGTTCGTCGGGTTACGGATCACGGGCCGCATGACGACTCCAATTGCATTTTTCGGGTTGAGGATGTGTCCGGAGTATAAGAAGCAAATGAAGGGTAAGGGGTAAGAAGCTATGCATTTAAGCGGAAACGTTTTTGATTATTTTGTTGCTTTTGGGAGTGGAGTATTGGTGAGTTTTACCCCTTGTGTTTATCCTGTGATCCCGATTATGGCAAGTTTTATTGCCGGGGTAAACATCAAGGGCACGAAGTTGATGGGGTTTTTTATTTCATTGATTTATGTCTTTGGATTGGCTATTACGTATAGTTCTTTAGCGATCTTTGCTTCGCTTACCGGAAAGATTTTTGGGCAGATTCAGAATAATCCTTTTATTTTTTTAGTTGTCGCGAATGTGGTGATCTTTTTTGCATTTGTAATGTTTGATGTGATTAACTTGCCGAGCATTGGTGTTAATGTTCAGCATAAAATTCGTCCAAAGAATATATGGACGATTCTTTTGTTGGGGATGGCCTCAGGGTTGGTCATTGGTTCGTGTACAGCGCCTGTTTTAGGAACCCTTCTCTTATATGTTGGGTCGAGGCAGAATGTTTTGCATGGTGCGAGCCTTTTGTTTGTTTTTTCGTATGGTGTTGGAGCGAGTTTGATCCTGGTTGGAACGTTTAGCGGCATTTTAAGCAACCTTCCAAAATCCGGTCCCTGGCTGATGTGGATTAAGAAGTTTTGTGGGTTAGTCTTGTTAGGGTTCGGAGAATATTTTCTCATTAAAGCCGGGATGTTGATGTTTTAATAATGTTTTAACTATGGATGAGGTGCGATGTGAGGGATACGAGGTTGGTGCTTCTTTCTCGTATTTCGTGTTTTTTATTAGAATACGCTTAACAGATTTTAGGCGATACAAAAAATGGGTAAACTCCAGTTATGTTTTACGTTGATTCACATATCCATTCACATTATTCCCGTGCGACAAGTAAAAGATGTAACCTTGAAGGTTTAGCGCTTTGGGCGCAGATTAAGGGCATTCAGGTTGTCGGAACAGGGGATTTTGTGCATCCTGGTTGGCTAAAGGAAATTAAAACAAAACTTGAGCCTGCCGAAGAAGGATTTTTTAAATTAAAGCCAGAGTATTTAAAAAACATTGAGCAAGACGTGCCGCCTGCTTGTCGAGGGGAAGTGCGGTTTATGCTTTCAGCAGAGATCGCGAATATCTATAAACGCCTGGATAAGGTTAGAAAAGTTCATAACTTAATTTTTGCGCCGAGTATTGAAGCCGCGGAAAATATTCAAGCCAAGTTAGACGCAATCGGAAATATTAAAGCTGACGGCCGTCCTATCTTAGGTTTAGATTCGCGTAATCTTTTAGAGATAGTTTTGGAGTCGGATAAATTAAGTTATCTTGTGCCTGCGCATATCTGGACGCCATGGTTCTCGGTTTTAGGGTCAAAAGGCGGGTTTGATTCGATTAAGGATTGTTATGATGATTTAACAAGCCATGTTTTTGCAATGGAAACAGGTTTGTCATCGGACCCGATTATGAATTGGCGGTTAAGTCAGTTAGATGATTATGTGATGATTTCTAATTCGGATGCACATTCTCCGCAAAAACTTGGACGAGAATTAACGATATATGATGGCGAGTTTTCGTATCCCGGGATTTATAAATCCCTTTCGAGTAAAAACAATAAAGGTTTGGTTGGGACAGTCGAATTCTTCCCGGAAGAAGGGAAGTATCATTATGACGGGCATCGTGCGTGTAAGACGCGCTTACATCCCAAGGAAACGATAGACAACAACGGACTATGCCCGCATTGCGGTAAACCTGTAACCGTTGGGGTAATGGCACGTGTTGAGGAGTTAGCGGATCATGAAGAAGGCCGCAAGTCGCCGAAGGCGCGGCCGTATTATAGTTTGATTCCGCTTGCAGAGATCATAGCGGAAGCTCGCGGTGTGGGAGTGAACACGAAAAGTGTAAACACCTTTTTTATGAATATGCTCAATAAGCTTGGTAATGAAATGGCGATTTTGCGTGATATCCCGTTAAGTGAAATTGAAAAGACAAGTGGGTCATTGATTGCCGAAGGCATTAAACGTGTACGCGAAGGCAATGTGCAGATCGCGGCCGGTTACGACGGGGAGTATGGAACGGTTAAGATTTTTTCGCCGGAAGAACGTGTTGGTGCAAAAGAGCAAATGATGTTGTTTTAATGAAGCACGATGTCCTGATGTGCGAAGTTTTTGGTTTCTTCGTAGTTCGTAGTATAGGAATTTCAAAGACTC
>JAGLHE010000259.1 GCA_023143685.1 Candidatus Omnitrophota bacterium | reverse complement strand
TAAAACGATAAGAAAAGTCTTTTTCATGTTTATGGGTATTAACAAACCTTTCTATTTTTCGGACATATTGTCCCCAGGAAGAAAACATTTCTCTGCCTGATCGATTCAACTGATATACCTGCAAACCATTTAAAAAAGCCCCCAAACATAAAACCGTCAGGACTAATCTTCTAAACTTTTCTTTCTTATCGCCCAAAAAATTTTCAACCAATAAAAACAGTCCATAAATTACAATCACCGCCAGTAAGCTCAGGATATAAAAATGGTATAGATTATTCGTCACATAGAAGAGATCTTTATCTGAGGTCCTAAAAATAACGAGCACCGCAATGTATCCGGCAAGCATCGCACTTCCCAATAAAATTACAGTTAAGATATTCCGTGCTGGCTTTTTCTCACCAATAGAATCTTTTAACCTTATCTTTCGCCTCAGTTTTATAAAATTAAAAACCACAAAACCTAAAGCGCCAAAAGCCGCAATGAATATGCCCACATTTAAGAAAAACATAATTCTTAGATAAATATCAAAATTCATAATGTCCGGAAGATGTAAAAATAAAGCATAATTTTTGTCATCAGTAAATATTTTAAAAACGCCCGGAGAAAATGGCAATATGAAACTGGCAGAAAAAAGAATAATGAATTGCCCAATCAATTTTGCCACATCAAATACTAAGTTGAGCCCGATTAGTTTATTTTCGGGACCGCCTCCAGAAAACCGCAACGTATAATCGAGAAAACTTACATAAAGATAGCTGATGGGTGGAATCATTAGCATAAAGGGATTGTTTGTCCAGCAAGCACCCCTCTCCACCTTTGCGGAATGAATAAACGGGCGTTTTAAAATAATTCTTCGATGCCCTAGCAAGGTCAGTAGAATAATTGCGCTTACTATGATACCAAATTCATTTGTAAAACAGGCACCAAGCAAATACAAACCCATAAACCACAAGTCTTTTCGATCTTTCTGGTCATTCTTAATGTATAAAACAAAATGAATTAATGCTAAAAGCATAAAAATTAGAAACAATAGATACCCGTGCATATGATGCCAAGTCACCAAATCGCTTCCGATGTAGATAACGGAATAAAAAAGAGTAAAAATCCAAGAAAATATGTGAGGTTGAATCGCATTAAACAACCGCAGTAATAATCCCACAATAATAAGATGGAATAAAAATCCTGTTATCTGCCAATAGACGAAATTGTATCCAAAAAGAAACTTTTCAACTGATAATAGAAGATAAAATATCGGCCTAAATAGGATACGGTCCCCGGCGTAAACAATGCGAGTGCGGCAAAAAGAATACGTCTGATTTATCGATTCCGCAAGATTTTCTATTCCGGCAGTTTCCATAAGATACGTGATATGATCGGCTTTTGCGGAAAAAGAAAAGGAAGGATAAAAAATAATAAGGTTAATCGCGACAATAATGATAAAAAAAATAACTGTTTTTTTATTTTCTGACATTATGCGTAAATAGGAAAAAGTGAGGCCGAGAAGAAAAACAATACAATCTCAGTAATAACAAAACTTGAAGTTTCTACTTATTAGGATCCTGCTTTGATGCGCACTTTATACAGTCGCCACATAACATATGGCGGAGAGGGAGAGATTCGAACTCTCGGGCCATCTTGCGACAGCCACACGCTTTCCAAGCGTGCTCTTTCAACCACTCAGACACCTCTCCAAAATTGAAAGAAATTAGAATACCACAAATCCCCGATCACTCCAGAAGAAATAAACGGAGAGGCAGGGATTCGAAC
>JAGLHE010000258.1 GCA_023143685.1 Candidatus Omnitrophota bacterium | reverse complement strand
ACATCCATTTTGATCGCCGTCACCCTTTCTAATCCATCAAGATCTTCCAAGCCGCGTTCATTAACATCGCACGCAAAAACATAGTCACCCCTTTCCCTCAAGTAGTCGACAATGCATCGACCTATACCGGATGCAGCTCCGGTTACTAATACTGATTTTTGTTTATTCATAATTACCCTCCCTTTTATTCTGAATTTCATATCCTGCCCATTTTCTTTAGGCGTCTCTTCGCTATCCTTCTGCCAAACCAAGTGTTAAGAATCAAAAGAAGGAATCTATTCTTAAAACCAGGAATAAAGACAACTTTGTTTTCTGGTACTGCAGCAAGTGAAAGCCGCACGATCTCATCCGCTTTCATCCACAGTGCTTTCGGGACAGCTGATTTATCAAATTTTTTGATATTATTATGTCGACCGGAATGAAACTCTGTTTGCGTGAAGCCAGGACACAAAGCTTGCACCTTAACCCCGGTACCAAATAATTCCATTGCAAGGGATGCAGAAAATTCCTTAAGGAATGCTTTTGTGGCCGAATACATTACAGCGCCTGGTATAGGAAAAAATGAGGCAAGAGAGCTCAAATTAATGATAGTGCCCCGGCCGCGTTTTACCATGCGTTTTACAGCTGCACGGCAGAAATGAATTGGGGCATCGACGTGCACGGCCCTCATTTCCATTTCCTTTTCGATGGGTGCTTCGGAAAATTTTCCGGAACCGCCGAACCCCGCATTATTCACCAGCACATCCAAATTTTGCGTTTCAGAGATTTTTTTCTCGACCTTGGCAATATCATTTGATTTCGACAAATCTGCAGCCAAGACTTCCACTATAATACCGTGCTCTTGCTGTAAGGATTCAGCGAGTTTGTCGAGGAGTTCCTTTCGTCGTGCCACGAGAATCAGATTAAATCCCTGGAAAGCCAGCTGGTGGGCAAATGATTTCCCAATGCCGGCAGACGCACCCGTTACAAGTGCGACGCCTGGATTTTCACACCTCATGAAATTGTCATGTTTTAATAGATCTATTGTTTTCCTTTCCGGATGTACTCCAGAATTAAAAGAAGCGATTCCTTGTTTCACTTTTTACCACTCCATAAATTGTTTTTAAGCTTAAAGTGTTTTCTTTTTTTTAGCATGATCTCATCCTTTAACATTTGACATACATTCAATATATTCCCTGCTAAACCACAAGTTGTTAAAAGCATGTCAAGAGTTTGTTAAATGTTTGTTAAGATTTTAATAATTCCATTTTATGGGGGATGCACCGCAGTAACTTGCACATATTAATACAATTAAATTAGAATCCACCGCAAAAAAAATTCTTATATGAGATTTCAGGGGGGGGCAAAATCGTCTCTAAGACATAGATGAGATAGAGGATAAAAACAAGATTGTTTATTAAAATTAAAGGAAGGAAAATAACCGAAAGGTCATTTACCTTTTGACTTTACGAACCAAAAGCATCTTATCTGCCATTTCACCCCTCTCACAATGGCTTCTATACCCTTAAATCACACAGGTTATTTATGATTTATGGATATATGCATTTTATATTGGAAAGTGAAAACAGGGATCAGCATTTTT
>JAGLHE010000257.1 GCA_023143685.1 Candidatus Omnitrophota bacterium | reverse complement strand
GAATTATTAAATTCCTTTTCTAGTTGCTTCGTCTTATTTCTCTCTTTTATTATCTCCTTCGTCTTACCATTAAATGCTATCCAGAAAAAAAGAGCAACCCCCAAAGGAAAAAGCATACCCAACATCAAAGCTCCAAACCCAAACGGACCAACTCTTCCTAGAGTATCATGATCAGTGAAATGAAATAAGTCTTCTGCCCCAAAAATACTCAAACCTAATTGCTCAAAGGTATAATCTTGCTGCAAGCCCAAAGCTGTAGGAATTGTAGTAAACCCAAAGATAAGAGGTAAAAATGCCAAAAATATCAACGGAGCACAAATTAAAAACGCCTTGAAATACGGAGCATTACTCTTATACTTTGAATAAAGCGGATTTCTCTCCAAAAGAGTCGTCTCCCCATGACCTCCAGGCCGAAGCAAAAGAACCTTATCAGTCATATAAAAAACCAATACAGGAATAAGTATATTAAACAAAAATAGAACATGATACCATCGAACAACATCTCCAATCATCGCAGAAGCCAAAGGCAAAAGCGCCAACCCCAGAGTCGGAAGAACAACCCCAAGCATATATACATTAGTCAAAGGGCTCTTAACATCATGCGTAAATTTAAGCATCTTATCATACACTCCATCAAGAACCACCTGCAAAGATTTCTCCAAAGTAGCAATACGACGAGAATTATCCGGCTCAAAAAGACTACTCTGAATCAAATGAAACCCTTCAATAAATTCACTTGAATAATCTCTCCATATCTCCAAATAGTTATCCAAACTCTCAGTTATCGAACTAAATCTTCCAACTTCCACATCATAAAACACCTTCCGAAAATCCAAGGATAACGGATACTCCAAATGTTTGGCCGCAAAAGCAATCGCTTTCTCTAGATTAGAGGTATGCCTCATATAAACAACCACGTACAAAATAGCTGGAACCATCTGACTAGAAGCCTTAAGTCTCCATTTATTTGCCAATCTAGCTGGGTAAGAATTAACTAAATAAAAAACAGCTATAGCCAAAAAAACAACCAAAATAAACAAAGGTATCGGAAAAGAACCAAGCCCCCCACCCATAAACGCGATAGCAACAGACAATAAAACGCCAATAAGAAAAATAAAAAGAAAAGACATTATACCAAGTGTCAAAGCTTGCCACGGCTCAATGTTCAAATGAGCAATTCTAATATATTTCAGAACCTTTGCTTCATCCTTTGCAGACGGCTTTAATTTTATAAAACTCCCAAGCGTATGACACCATCTCTCATACCTGGACAACTCTGGGCTCATTTCATCACGAAATTGCATATACTCACGACTATAAGACTCTAAAGCATCCGAGCCTCCGCCTATCTGACTCTCAATCTTACCGCCATATTTGGCCAAAACATCATCAACACTCATTCGATCACTCATCTTAAATACCTAAATAAAAAAGACAAATCACATTAATAAATTTACCCCCAGCGTAGCAACGCGGGAGGACGCCAGGAGGTGTGCTTTCCTTTACAAAAAAACTTTACAAAAAAATAATTCGAAAGATATATCGCAACAAACATAGAAACAATCCACAACAAATTATACTGTATGCCACTAACTCTAATAAAATCCGCACAAGACACAATTACACAATTTGCATTTTCGGAAGCAGAACTAAAAAACAAACTAGCAAAAAATACAATTAATACCTCGATAAAACTAGCAATCCAAATTCGCCTATCCTTAACACCAAGCCTATAAACGATGTAAACAGAAAGCGGCAAAATGTAAATATGCTGTAATGACACAAAGCTCCCAAGAGAATTTAATCCACCAGTAAAAAAATAATCCGTAATTCCATACAAACTCTTTTTACTAAACAACTGATAAAAAAAATCCACATTCCAAAAAACAAGAGGGATAAATACTATGTTTAACTGCATAACAATTAAGTATGAACTCCTAAAAATCATCCCAGCCCCAATTAAAATCAAAGACAAATAACATAACCATAAAAAGCTAGCAACCTCAAGATAAAAAAACGAATTAATAATAGCCAATATACCCAGTACTACAAAAAACACTCCAAACAAAAACACCATCACGTCATATGGTTTATACTTCTTTGCCATACAACTCAGTAAAAAACAATATTAATAAAACTACGCACTTCTCTTCTTAACCTCTTCGTTAAGCCACTTCTGCCATTCCGGAAACACTCTTTTCGAATCCGGAATCCCAATCTCTTGACTTACACTATCAGAAATCTTATGAAACCTATCATTTGAAAGAGCATTAAACGAAGCCTCTAATAAATCTTTGTCGCCAGTTTTTTTACTCACATCAACAACCTCTTTTTT
>JAGLHE010000256.1 GCA_023143685.1 Candidatus Omnitrophota bacterium | reverse complement strand
GCCCGGCAGCAGGCAGAGCAGGAACCTCAGGTTCAAGGGGACAATCAGGAGTCCGTTGAAAGCCAGGAGCAAGTGATGACATCCCCGCAACCTCGAATTGTTGCTCCATCGGAACCGGAAGTTGAAGAGGTGATTGATCGTCAAGAATTAGAGATTGCGATTGAGCGCTTGCGTAAGCGTTGTGATTCTTTTGGGTCTGTAAATTTAGTTGCAATTGAGGAGTTTGAAGAATTGAGGGAACGCTTTGAGTTCTTAACAAAACAGCAAAGTGATTTGATTACGGCAAAAGAATCTTTGCATAAAACAATTAATAAAATTAATCGTCAAACCCGACAGATGTTTATGGATACATTTACGAGGGTGAGTGAGGAATTCAGGATTCACTTCCGCATGCTGTTTGGCGGAGGGGAAGCAGACTTGATTTTGCTTGACCCTGAAAATGTCCTGGAGTCAGGGATTGAAATTATCGCGCGGCCTCCTGGAAAGAAATTGCAGAATATCAGCCTTCTTTCCGGTGGGGAGAAGACATTAACAGCGATCGCGCTTATTTTTGGGGTGTTTAAAGTGAACCCGAGTCCTTTCTGTGTTCTTGACGAAATTGACGCGGCGTTAGATGAATCCAACGTTGGTCGATACAGCTATCTGTTAAGAGATTTCTCGAAGATAGCCCAATTTATTGTGATTACGCATAATAAAAAGACTATTGAGAATGCAAATGTGATGTATGGGGTCACGATGCAAGAGACCGGTGTTTCGAAATTGGTTTCTGTTAAGTTTGAGGAACATGATTCCAAACAGGAGACGGAAAAGTTGGAGCCGGTAGGAGTGTAAATTTTTCTACTATAATTCTGTTAGGCAAGTCTTGTCTTTTCCGCTGAATTTTGCGATGTACATAGCCTTATCCGCGTTAGCGATAAGGCTTTCTTTTGTTTGGGCGTGGTCAGGGTAAGTTGCTAGCCCGATACTGACAGTAATGTTGATATTTTCGCTTTCTTTTTGAGGTTGTTGTTTCTGGAGTGTTTCAGGATGAACTGAAAAAGGGTGATCCGCAATCTTTTTTCTTAAACGTTCAGCAATATCAAAGCTTTGCTGTTCGTTCGTCTCAATTAAAATAATTGAAAACTCTTCCCCTCCATAGCGACAAACATAATCTTTATCTCGAGAAGATTCTTTGAGGAGTTCAGCCAATTCTTTTAAAATAAGATCGCCTGCTTGATGCCCGTAGGTGTCGTTAAGTCTTTTGAAGTTGTCGATATCTATGATTGCCAAGCTTAGAGGCAGCTCGGTGGTTTGAGCTTCAGCAATCTCTTCGCTTAATTTTTCTTGAAAGAAGCCATGGTTCCACAAATTTGTTAATGAATCTGTATGGCTTTTTTGCACAACCATTTCATAAAGACGTGAGTTTTCAATGGCCAGGGCAGCCTGGTCTGCGAGCATGCTGAAGATTCGGATATCTTCTTGCGTTATGGGTTTTTTTGTATAGATGTTGTCTGTCACAATAAGGCCGTTAATATGATCTTTGATGCGTAATGGCATAATCAGGAGTTCTTTTGTTCTGAAAATTTTCAAAAAAGTATCTTCAGGGAAATTTTGAAGTTCATCTGAAAGAATGTGCCACGGAATACCTTTGTGGTAGGCGCTTCCTAATAAGTTTGCAGGTTCATCGGTAAGAGGCGGCTGGAGTTCTTTTAGCGCGTTGTAGAGCCTTGAAGAACTGATGGATTGCTGAATTTTATTTGCTTGAATAAGGTCTTCCAGATTGTGTGTGCATTCCTCTATGTATTTCCAGACTTGTGTGGCGTGTTCTTCGGATTCAGGGCCAATTGCCATTTTGCATTCAAGTGTACGGTCCCGGGTATTTGTTAAAAAAAGAGCTGCACGGTTATACCCCAGCCCGGTATGAGAGGTGACCCCGGTTAGAATAATATGAAGAATATTTTTTAATTCTAAAGTGGTGCGCATCGCACAGCTTATTTCATAAAGCACATTAAGCTCTCTTTGTGTGCGAACAAGGGTGTTTTCACTAAATTGTTTGATGTTTTTATTCATGGAATTTCAGTATATTATATTTAATAAATATATTTGTGTTAGCGCATTTTGTTGCAAAGAAGTAGTGTCGGATTGAAAGATAGCATTTTCCGGGGCGACTGTCAAGATTGCATTTTTTTTCGAAAGGGCAATTCAAAAAGACGCGTAAGATCATGTTTTTCAGCTAGTTATGGGTGAAATGTTTTATGAAAATGAGAGGGATCGCTTTCTTGACACTGCAATTCCCATGTGTTATACTTTGGGCAAGTTTGTCAAGATTCGGTGAGAATTTGGCAAACTTTCACTTTTCGCAGCATCTATTATAATTTAATAATAACAGTTTTTTTGAAGTATCCATTCCTTTCTTTGTATGTTCGAGCAAATATCGACTAATGTCAACTGGATCGACATCCTTATGGGATGTGTTGTGGCTAGGGCTGTCTATATTGGCGCAAAAAAAGGATGGGGAGTAGAGATCTTTAAATTGCTCGGCATGGTTTTCGCGACGTTTATTACCATGCATTATTATGTCAGGTTTGGAAAGTTCCTGCATGATTTTGTTTTAGTCCCGCAGTCAATGCAGGAATTTATTGGTTTTATCGTTCTTTGGTTTGGTGTTGTGATTATGTTTAAGGTGATCCGTGACGGCTGGTTGTTGGTTGTGAAGGGGAAATCTTCGTCTCCTTTGCCGAAAATTATAGGGGCTGTTTTTGGTGCCGCACGAGGAATCTTGATTTGTGGGTTAATTTTTGTTCTGATTTTCCTTTCCAGAAATACGTATTTGTTTGAAAGCGCGAGAAAGTCTTTTTCTGGTTTTCATATGTCAAATTTTTCAAGTAATTTATACGATGTCGCGTATGAGTCGGTTGTAAAAAAGATTTTTTCAGCAGAAAAAAAGAATGAAAAAGTTTTTCAATTGAAGAAGAAACCTTCCGGTCAGTAAAAAGTTGAACCGTGGAATAGATTTTAAATAAAGTGATCACAGGGGAGAGACAGTGAATTTAGGCGCTATTTATGAAGGAATTATAGAGGAAGGTATTAAGTCCGAATTAAGAACTCGCGCGCAAGTTGAATCGCAACTGGCAAGTGTTAAAAAACAATATAAAAAATTACAGAAGCGCGAACAGAAGTTCTTTGATAAAGAGAGTTTTAAGAATCCGTATGCGGATACGCGTATTTTGCATGGGGATCCAAATAAGGAAATCAGGCGCGTTCTTGTCGGGGTTGACATTGGTGTTGCTGAATTATTGGTGGCGGATCAGTTAGCCCAGCGTGGCAAACCTGTTGATCTGGTGATGTCACATCACCCTCAAGGGATTGCCTTGGCCGGATTAGCTGATGTTATGCGGGTGCAGACTGACCTTCTTGAGAATTTAGGTATTGAAAATTCTATTGCTAAAGGGCTGATGGATAAACGTATCACTGAAGTGACACGCCGTTTGCATAGTGGTAATCATACTCGCGTCGTTGATGTGGCACGGCTATTGGATATCCCTTTGATGTGTTGTCATACACCTGCGGATAACCATGTCGCGAAGTATTTGCAGAAGATGATGGATACACAAAAGCCAAAAACTTTGCAGAAGGTTGAGGATCTTTTGATGAAAGAACCGGAGTATAAGGCCGCGGCGAAAGAAAAGATCGGCCCGTGCATTCTCGTCGGTAAACCTAAGGATAAGGCAGGTAAGGTTGTTGTCGACATGACAGGAGGAACATCAGGGTCGCAGGATATCTTTGGGCGGTTGTCCCAGTTGGGCGTCGGGACAATGTTGTGTATGCATATCGGCGAAAAACATTTACAGAAAGTTCGTAATGAGTATATTAAGGTTGTAAACGCCGGGCACATGGCGAGCGATAATTTAGGGATGAACCTGTTGCTTGATAAATTGAACCGTAAGGGGAAATTTGAGGTCGTTGTATGTTCCGGTTTTAGGAGATTTAAGCGATCATGACGTTTATCCCGCAGGACGTTATCAATCAGGTTTTAGAGCGGAGCGATATTGTTGAGGTCGTCTCGTCGTATATTCCTCTTAAGAATGCCGGCCGAAACTTTAAAGCGCCTTGTCCTTTTCATCATGAGAAGACACCGTCGTTTGTGGTGAGTCCGGACAAGCAGATTTATCACTGTTTTGGATGTGATGCCGGCGGGAACGTTATTTCGTTTGTGATGCAGCAGGAACATATGGAATTTCCGGAAGCGGTTCGGATGTTAGCTCAGAAGGTTTCTGTGACGATTCCGGAACAAAACGTACAGGGTAAGCCTCGAGCTCAGGCACGACAAGGTTTATGTCATGTCAATGACCTGGCCGTAAAATATTTTCATCGAAATTTGCTCTCTGATAAAAGTGCTGAAGCGAAGGCAGCCCGGGATTATTTGAAAGGCAGAGGTATCACTCTGGATGTGGTTGAGAAATTTCATGTCGGATTTGCTTTGGAAAAGTGGGACGGATTGATAGAGTTTTTACGTACGCAAGGTGTCAGTTTGCGGCTTATGGAAAAAGCAGGGTTGATCATCTCTAAGACGAAAGGTGATGGTTTTTATGACCGGTTTCGTAACCGTATCATTTTCCCGATTTTTAACATTAAAAAACAGTGCGTGGCGTTTGGCGCTCGGACGATGGAGAAAGATAATCCCGCGAAATATCTTAATTCTCCGGAAACAGAGGTTTATGTTAAGGGACAACATTTGTATGGGATGAATTGGGCGAAAGAGGCTATTGGACGTCAGGATTCTGTCATTGTTGTTGAGGGGTATGTTGATTTTATGACGCCGTTTCAGGCTGGAGTTGAAAATATTGTTGCTTCTTCCGGGACAGCCTTGACCGTTGAACAAATACGATTGATTCGACGTTATACGCATAATGTTGTGATGCTTTTTGATGCGGATCAGGCCGGTGAAAAAGCGATGATCCGGAGTTTGGATCTTTTGGTGGGAGAGGGAATGCATGTCCGTGTCGCGGCTTTGGCAGCAGGAGAAGACCCTGATTCATTTGTTCGACGCTATGGGATAGAGAAATTTAAAGCCCGGGTCACGCAAGCGCGATCGCTCTTTGATTTTAAATTGACATTTTTGAAAAATAAATATGATGCCAAATCTGTTGAGGGGCGCGCAGAGATTTCAGCAGAGATGTTGGCAACAATAAGCAGGTTCCCGAACGCGATCATCCGTTCGGAATATATTAAAAAACTTGCACAGGCGTTGTTTGTTTCTCAGGAAGCATTGCTTGTGGAGTTGAAAAAGATTTCAGGGAAACATTTAACGCCGTCACAAGCAGGACGAAAAACAGGTAGCGAGCAGGCCGCTACAACTCAAAAGATCCGTCCTGTTGAGCGTAATGTTTTGCGGTTGATGTTAGAGGAAGAAAGCTTTATCCCTCTAACAAAAGCGGAGGTCTTGTTGGCGGATTTCCGGAATGAACATGTCCGTAATATTGTTGAAAAGATTTACGAGTTTTGTGAACAAGGTAATTCTGTAAGCATCCCGGCTCTGATGAGCTGTTTTGATGACCAAAAGATTTCGCAGGTCATCTCCTCGTTGATGACTTCGGAGAATGCCCTTGTTGGGGATAAGAAAAAGATTCATCAGGATTGTGTTAATCGTCTGCTTCAGGAGCGGATGAAGTCGAAGAGACAAGAGATCCTGCACCAGATGGAGGCGGCGAAGAGTTCCGGCGATCAAAAACGGTTGGAAGAGCTTGCTTTGGAGTTTAATCAGTTATTGAAGAGGGAATAGAATGAACAGAAAAGAAATAAAACTCGATTTAGAAAAGTTAATAGTCTTAGGAAAGAAAAAAGGGTTTTTGACGTATGATGAAGTCAATGAGACCCTGTCTGAAAAAATCGATTCTTCTGAGGAAATTGATCATATCTTTGAGATCTTAGACGGAAAAAATATCCGGGTGATCGATGCTGAGGATGTTGAAGAATCGTCTGGTGAAGATGAAGAAACGCGTGAGCAGCAGGTCCGTCGGGTTCGTGAAGAACAGAGCAAGGAAGAGGTGTATTCAGACAAATTTATTCCTTTGGATGACCCTGTTAAAATGTATTTAAAACAAATGGGATCCATCCCTTTGTTGACACGGGTGGAAGAAATCAGTTTAGCCAAACGTATTGAGGAAACAGAGCAGCGGTTGGCTGAGGCTTTGTTTGTTACCGCATTTGCTCGACGGGAGGCGTTAGCTGTTGTTAATAGAGTGCTGAGGGAAGAGATCAACGTCGAGGATGTAATTAAGGATGAACTGGAACGCCGGACAAAGGTTATTCGGGACCTTAGGCGTATTGTGAAAAAAGTTCAGCATACGCGTGTGGGGTCAGAGAAATCTGCCAAAGCCCTCGCGGAGTTCAAGTTAACAGCGGCTTTTAATGAAGACGCGATTGTCAGGATTATAGATTTATCCGATAAAATTGATCGTGTCCAGAAAGAGATTAAGGGTATCAAAAAACGGTCCAAGACGATTAAGGAACTGCAGAAGGACAAGAAAAATCTGGAAAAAGAACTTGGTGAGCCGGTTAAGAAAGTTAAGGAGCAAATGCGTGTTATTAAGATTCGCCAGTCCAAGTTTAATAAAGCAAAGAAGCTTCTTGTTGAAGCGAACTTGCGATTGGTGGTAAGTATTGCCAAGAAGTATATCAATCGTGGGCTTTCTTTTTTGGATTTGATCCAGGAAGGGAATATGGGGCTTATCCGCGCGGTTGAAAAGTTTGAATATAAGAGGGGGTATAAGTTTTCAACATACGCGACATGGTGGATCCGTCAGGCGATTACGAGATCTATTGCCGACCAGGCGCGGACAATTCGTATCCCTGTGCATATGACAGAAACTATTAATAAGATTATTCGTGTTTCCCGGTTGTTTGTTCAGGAATATGGCCGTGAACCAACAGCCCAGGAAATCGCCAAGCAAATGCGTATACCGGTTGTTAAGGTTAAGGAGATTCTGAAAATTTCACAAGTGCCGATTTCTTTACAGACACCGATTGGTGATGAGGGAGATACTAATTTTGGTGATTTTATTGAAGACAAAAAGGCAATTTCTCCTGCTAACGCGACATTGCATTCAATGTTGAAAGAAGAGATTGAGTCTGTGTTGCAGACGTTGGATAAACGGGAACGAAAAATTCTGGAATTACGGTTTGGTATTCAAGATGGAACCAGTCGCACGCTAGAAGAGGTGGGGATGGAATTTAGTGTGACTCGTGAGCGTGTCAGGCAGATTGAGTCGAAAGCGTTGCGAAAGCTGCGACACCCTACGCGTTCACGCAGAATCAAGACATTTATCGATATGTCAACTAAAGAAGCCGAAGGTGTCTTGTAAAATAGAGAATGCTATCGGAAATCTGAAAAGCCCTGTTTTGTGCGACCGTGCAGAATAGGGCTTTTTATTTTTAACTGGGGAAATGCATCTTCCAGGGTAAGGGTTTGAGGCCTAGGATCCTACATTAAAATATTGTATACTTTAAATATATTTATACATACTCATATATAACTATTGATACTAGTGAATGGGAGCATGCAATGAAGAAAATCATTGTTTTGATTTTATTTTTATTTATGGCATCTGCAAGTTATGCGGAAGAAGGTACGGTTGATGACGCTACACGGGAGTTTTGTAATAATATTATGGTTAATTTTTATCATGATATCGTTGCAGAGAAAGATAAATATAAAGAGCTTGAAGGTTTTGGTGAAGATGTTTTTTATGAGAATGAAAAAGGTTTTTTTACCATTATTTATCAATATGTGGATGAATCCTTGCCGGAAAGATTACAAGTTCCCTATACTTTCGGGATTACAATTGAAGGGATTAAAGATTCAACGTTTCAGTTAAGGCGGGGTTCTTTTGGTTATGAATTCCCTGTTCTGGGCATCAAGCTTTCAGGGTATAAGAATGAACGATTGCGTAAGGCCCAGTTTAATGCCACGCCGCTGATTAATAAGTACAGTAAATTGTTGGCTGATCATCAACAAAATTATTTGCCTTTACGGTTGAGTTTGGCGGCGTTAAAGGATTCGTATGAGGTGAGAGAGAATATTGTTTTTGAGGTTACACTCACGAATGTTAGTCAACATAATATGTTGGTAGATGATCTCACGGGTGATATGTTGGAGTTTTTGATTGGGAATAAAACATGGAATATTCGGTTAGCTAATTGGGATGAAACGCCCCGTCAGAAAGCGCAACGATTAAAAAGGGCGGAGAGGAAGGCTGCCAGGAAGATCCGGAAGGCTGCAAATGAGGCAAGGAAAATAGCGCGTGATCAGAAATTGAAGAACAATGCTCTAGGAAATAAAATCCGCACGAAAAAAACCAGAAAAGCAGGCAAATTCATATTAGAAGCAGGGGAGTCTTTATCTATTGTTTTTCAAGGGGAAAACTTTTTAAGGCCCCGCGAAATTGAGGTGTATGGTATATATCGTATGCTTATTAAAGGTGTAAGGCCGATTGGAAAATTTAATTTGAAGATTGTGCCGGAACCGGAATGATTTTTGTGTAAAACGAGTTGATCTTCGCGGTTTTTTGTTTCAAGCTGTCCTTTTATTATCTTTTCAGGTAACCGGTGAGTTACTGCTCCGTGCGAACAGTGCAAGGTATCCCGT
>JAGLHE010000255.1 GCA_023143685.1 Candidatus Omnitrophota bacterium | reverse complement strand
TAAAATAGTTGCGAGCAGTCAAAAATATCAAGCGAGCTTATTTTATAACTTCCCAGTACATCGCCTCATGCAGCGGCAGGTTTGTTTTTTCAATCGTTTCGCGCGCTTTGGCTGCATCAATTTGAATGTTAGGTTCCTTGGGTGCGACTATTGTGCGAACATTTTCTATCACGATGCTACCGCATAAAATAACAAGCAAGCACAGTGTAGCTAAAAATATTTTATCATGGTTTTTAATATTTTTTTTCATCTGTTATCTGCCTTCTGTTCTCTGTTTTCTTGTATTGCAATTCTCCGCCGGGACATGCCTCGATGCATTTATTGCAAAGGATGCATTCAGGATAATCAATTGCAGGGTCTCGTCCTTTTTTTATTTTAATAGCATCCATCGGACAAGCTTTCGCGCATTTTTGGCATTCTTCGCAGTCTTTGGGGAATCGGATTTTAAATAAACTCCATTGCGATAAAAGGCCGTTAAAAGCTCCTGCCGGGCAAAAGTATCTGCACCAGAATCTGAAAATAAAAAAACATCCCAGTATGTTGCCTCCAAGAAACGCCCAGCCAAAAGTTGTTGCGTTTAAGGTAAAAAAAGTAATAAAAATTTCCACATTAGCCGCGCTGGCATTCCCTAAGATAAAGCTTGTGCCCACGACAGTTAAAAGAATAATGTGCTTGATATAGCGGGCGTTTTTATCAATATTTTCGGATAATAAATTTTTTTCTTTATGGAAACGCTTGCCAAAAGAAAACAGCCATTCTTGTACAGACGCGAATGGGCATAAGCTTCCGCAGTAGGCCATGCCGAAAATAAGAGAAGAAATAAGAATAAATCCAACGATCATGTGCCATAGCGGGTGTTCCCCGAATACAGGAAATTTAAAGAGTCCTGTGTTCGCGATTTGAACAACGGAGAACATAGTGCTGTGTATAATTCCAAAATAGATAAAGCCGCCGATAAGTGCCGCCCAGCGCAACCGTGAAGATTTGCGTGTGATACCCAGGATAGCCAGGGAGAAAAGAATTACAGGAATGAGGATGTGGCTTAAGTGGAATGGCTTTTTTTCTGTGGTGAACTCAGGGGCATTGAGGTTTAGTGGCTTTTGCGCGACGGTTTTAAGGCCTTTCTCAATGCTGCGTGTTATCGCTTCACTTGTTACTGTGGCGCGGCTGATTCCATCAACATCTTGTCCGATTTGAAATTTGTTGTTTATATTGAAAGAAGTAAATTGTGCTAAAAAAGAATCGATAGATAGAATATAAGAAGAAGTCTCAGAATGTGAAATCATCTCGACCCGCGTGATGTTTCCTTTCGTGTCAACGCCAACAAGGATTTTTATAGGCCCCGAGTATCCAGTAATCTTTGGCGCCAGGTCTGTTGTCAGAAAGGCAACGCCATTGAGAATTTTTTTCCCTGTTTGAGTGTTTTTTTTGTATCCCTTGTAGTGCAAAGGGTTTTTGTTCTTATGTGAAATTTCGTCCGACTGAGATAAAACAATATTTAAGGCATTAAGTTCTTTTTTTCGGTCCGGGGATTGAAGGGTTTTGAGAGTATTGTAGAAGATCCCGGTAAAAAAGACAGCGCAAAATATATATGTTAAAAGTTGGTATTTTTTCATGTTTTGATTCTACTGCGAAAAAGAAAATCAATCAATAAAACATTTTATTAATAGGTAACCGGTTAGTTGCTGCATAGGCGAATAGTGTGAGGTGTT